>JAYWHS010000943.1:0-2423 GCA_043777635.1 Kofleriaceae bacterium
GCCTTACGAGCTGCAGCGATGTGACTTGTCACGATTTTTTCCGTCGAAATTCTGCAGGCCACGCTTTCGCATGATCTGCCCAAAATAAACCCCGGTCGGGATCCCGGCTACCTTATAGATTTTCTTTTTGGACACTGACGTAGGTGTGTCGTTAATTGCAAGTGAAGTCGGTCTGCGCTTTTGGGTAGCTTTTTGAGTGCAAATCGAATTTGCTTTTGGGCGTTCATAGAACAAGCACCAGTGCGCGCTAGATAGAGCAACGCGTCATCTACGTCTGGATTCCCCGCGAGCGGCAGCAAATATTGTTGTGCAGCAGCCCAATTGTCATCAACGGTACTAGTTGCAAAATTCCGAGCAAACGAGACCGCATATAATGCCGCCTGATTTTTATATTGGGTGCATGTGTAGGGTAACGGTACCATGGTTGTCGCAGCTTTTTTTTCCAGCGCAACCTGGCAGCGAGCCGCGAATGCCAACGATCTGCATGTGGCGTCGGAGGTCGAAATGCTGCCTGCAACTTCTGTCGCTTGGTCGAAAAGATTCATAGCCGTAAGCACCAAGCTTTTAGCCGCAATAAAATTACAGCGTGGTGTTGACGTGGTTTGGGTAGAAAGCCAGCCATAAATTCTGTCGGCTTCGATGAATTTTTGTTTTCTGAAGAAAGCAGCTGCAAGTTGATCTGCGAGTTGCACGTCAAGGATGGATTGAATTTCCTTCAAACTCCATTTTTCTTTGATTAAGACATCGACGAACTCTTCAATTGCAGCAAACCTAATGATCTCGCGAGGGTCGTTGAAGGCTTGACGCAGTGCGATAATTGCGGTTTTGTAGTCGCTACTTTGGGCCGCACATAAACCGATCGCAAAAGGCGAAGCCGTTCGCGGTGTTTCGGCCAGAATTCGACTGCAAAAATCATTCATGTTTTCAGATAGCGGACATTCCCCTCCAAGCGCGAGTCTCGTAGTTGTTGGATCAATAACCAAATTAAATTGAGCAGACCAGATTCTCAGTTCTGGTAGATATTTTGATGGTGCCAGTATTTGTGCTGGGGTTGTTAGGTTTTGCGAGCTCGCGAATTTGTTGTAATTGGTAAGTACCGCGACGCATGAAAAAATATAAATTTTCCAAAACATTTTGGTCGTCCTTCGTTGATAGCCCAACTTTAGTTTTACCAAATACTCAGATGTAGTTCTATCAGCCACTCAGATGTCAGATTCTACCACGCATGTCGCGCGACAATCCTGATAACATTGTTTCAACACCATTTCGCAACGCTCTGAGTTCTGCTCGATACAGAAAAGTGCCTGTAGTAAGCACGATGCGCCACACGTCTCACAATTTTCTTTCCTGTCATGTTGATTCAAAGAGCAGAGTACATCTTCGCCTAGCCAGTTCACGCACCACGGATGAGATGTTGGCCAGAGGCCGCAATACGGATCTCCCGCACAGTCATCGCCGGTATTACGACCGCCTCCTGGAAGTATTTCCGGGTCGCCCCAACTGATTGGCCCTCCAACGCCAGTTGGGATTTCGCTGGGTTCTTCCGGCACTGGTGGCGGTTCATCTTCGTCTTCATCCCAACAGTATCGTCCTACACAGCCATCGTCCTCGCCGCCGCCACCGCCACCGCCACCGCCACCGCCACCATCGCCGTGCCAAGGTGGCGGAAACCAAGGTGCGCCCGCACCGTCGCAAAACCATGTATCAGCAAAGCCATCAGGTGACCCGTCGGGTGTCTTTGTGAGTCTACAGTTGCTTTGGTTAACTGCTTCACCGGTCGGATCCGCATACCCCACAGGATTGCTATCCGCATAACCATACCCGCTCCACGTCTGCGGCAGCTTCGGATCCACCTGTAAATACCCTCCCGTAAACGGATCATACGTGCGGGCGTGATTCCAAACCAACGCCGGGCGCGCAACTGTAACCCCGTCGTTTTGCCACGCAACAGTTTCAGCGTCGCGATATTGGCCCGGAAAGACCAACGGTTGGTAGATGCCAGCGCCGACGACAACCGTGTCGTTACCCCACGCGCTTGGATTGATGGACCAGACACGCGGGCAGTTGCCTACGCCCCAACAGATCATGTCGACGGCACGGCCGGTTTCGTCAGTGCCGACGTAACGTTTGCTTGTAGTTGCCGACGGATAATCAGTTTGCCAATACAGCACCATGCGGCCTTCGAGCCAGATCAATTGGTACGTTGTGTACGTCGCCGGACTCGCCGTATTGGGCGTGTGCCGCACTTCGGTGAGCCGGTCACGCGCATCATAATAGAAAAACCACTGTGCAGTTTCTAAGGTGGTTTCGTCATAAAACGATTTGAAAACCCGGCGATTGCGGGCATCAAAAGCCGACGCCACGTTGTAGTAACGCCAGGTACCACCGGCGAAATATTGGCTGCGAATATTCACCAGGTTGCC
>JAYWHS010000944.1:0-8089 GCA_043777635.1 Kofleriaceae bacterium
ACGAATTTGAAGCACTACTCTTTGCATCTCCAGGCAAGATCGTAGAACTGGAACAATCCTGGCACACCACAGGCACGAAGCTTCACAGAATCCTCGCTGACTTCGACGGCAACCCTGAGCTCATCAACGAGCATGTCACAACCGCACCCTCAAAACGGCTGATGGCTGCGCTACCCGGCTATCAAAAAACAACGCATGGTCCGCGTGCTGCGAAGAAAATCGGCCTTAACAAAATAGAGACGACGTGCAAGCACTTCCGAGGCTGGCTGAACAAGCTTCGTACAATTAGTTCGCCCTAACACGTTCGGTCCGTTGTCCTGGATGATGGCTAGTCGTCGTTGCGCGGACTACGTTGTCGGCCAGAGCCATCGGCTAGCGGGCCAAGCGGCGCCACGACCCAAGCTTCATTGGTCGGCGATGCGGCCGCGACGAGTTCCGCGCGCGATAATGGGTCGAGGCCTTCCCATTCATCCGCGGTCAACATAAAGCCCGCCAGTGAAATGTTCCCCTTCATGACTTCTACCTTGCGGCCTACCTCGGCGGGCGGCAAGTTTTTGCGCTCGGGTTGACGCCAAACCGGCATTTCAATAAGTGACTATCGAGGCAGCCACGTGTTACCAACCGGCCGTGTCCCGCGTAGTTTCGCGCCGTTATGATGATCCGTTGAGCATAGTGTGGCTTGGGGCGGCAGCGCGCATTGGCCTACATGTCGTCCGAACGCCGGACGCCTACGCCGCTACTGATGGATGTGGCACCCTTGCCATCGGCGAAGCTGCACAGCTCGACGCCGACGACTCGGTTGCACAAATGGTGTTGCACGAGCTTTGTCATTCGCTGATCGAAGGGCCGGACTCTTTCGGCCGGCCCGATTGGGGCATGGACAATACCGGCCCTGATCATGATTGGCGCGAATATGCCTGCCTTCGGCTGCAATGGACGCTGACCGGACGGTACGGCTTGCGCGGCTTGTTTGCGCCCACCACTGACTTCCGCCAATTCTGGGATGAGCTCGCTGGCGGAAGTGACCCGCTTGCGGATCGCGCCGATGTATCGGTACGTGCAGCGATCATCGGACTACGGCGTGCGCAAACCAAACCGTGGGCACCTGCGCTTGCCGATGCCCTACAACAAACTGCAACAATTGCCAGCGCCACTGCGCAGTCGACCGCGGCCCAATCATCGTCATCATTGTGGAGCACGATTACTGCGCAACCGGCGCTGCATCCGACCGGACTGCCCGCGCAAGCCGCGGCGCTTGCGCAAAACACGCTACCCACAGCGTCGGCTGCACCATCGTGCGGCTCCTGTGCATGGCGCTATATCTCCCGTGGCAAAGCGCGATGTCGTCAGGCCGAAGGCGCGACCGCTGATGGCCACGGCAACAATAGCGACAGCGCCGACGACAAAAAAGCCGCTGGTTCAACCGTGCGTTTCCGCGCGGCTATTGTCGATACCTGGCCAGGTTGCGAACGCTACGAAGCCGCAATTACCTGCCTACCTTGCGGCGCATGTTGTCGCGAGGCCTACCACTCCGTCGAAGTCAGCCGCAACGACAGCTTTCGCACCTTTCACCCTGACCTCGTCGTCGATCACGGCACCTACCGTGAAGTGCGGCGCGTGCCGACGTACGCAATCAATCCGCCACGCGCTGGCCATCCACCGGCCACGCGTTGTGTGTCGTTAGCCGGTGGTGAGTTGGTGCAACTCGGCAAATCGCCGCGCCTCACCGACTATCACTGCACAACCTACGATGCGCGCCCTCGAACGTGTCGCGAGTTTACCTTGGGCTCCGACCACTGTTTACAAGCGCGCCAACGCGTTGGCTTGTCGCTGTAGCAGCACTCACGGAAACATCGCGACCTGCATCAGGCCCGCAGTTTCAGCTAAGCCCAGCGCGACGTTCATACATTGCACAGCTTGGCCGGCCGCACCTTTGACCAAGTTATCGATCGCGGCCATCGCCAACACCCGCCCGGTACGTTCATCCATTTCAACCGCCACATGCGCACGATTGCTACCGCGCACCAACGCGGTGTCAGGCAACGTGCCGGCGGGCAACACGGTTACAAATGGTTCGTGGTCGTACGCCAACGCCAGCGCATCGCGCAACTGAGCAACGGTAACCGCGCGCGAACATGGCATTGCGTACACGCACGATAGAATACCGCGCGACATCGGCACCAAATGCGGCGTGAACAAAACACGCAGCGCAGTCCCGGCTGCGAGGCTCAATTCTTGTTCAATCTCGGGCGTGTGACGATGCGTACCCGCGACCTTGTAGGCCCTGATGCCTTCGCCCACTTCAGGAAAATGCGCACCGATCGCTGGCGCACGGCCAGCGCCGGAGATACCACTTTTGGCATCGATGATTATTCCGCCTGATTCAACCAGGTTCGCTGCCAGCAACGGAGCGATCGCCAAGATACTTGCGGTTGGGTAGCAGCCCGGCACCGCAACTAACCGAGCGCCGCGCAGCAATGCACGGTGCAACTCGGGCAGGCCATACACCGCATCCGCCAGCAAGTTAGCCGCTGGGTGGTCACCGCCATCTTGGCCATACCACTGTTGCCAGACCGATTCCTCATGCAGCCGAAAATCCGCCGACAGATCAAAAACTCGCACGCCCCGCGTCACCAGTTCAGCGACAATCGGCGCACTTTCACCGTGTGGTAGCGCGCAAAACGCCACCGTTGCACGCGCTGCGATGCTCGCGGCATCAAATTCTTCCACCACCAGCTCCAACACACCACGCAAATTGCCAAAGACTTCGTCGATGCGCCGCCCCGCAGCGCGCTTGGCGGCCACCGCAACCACCGTTACATCAGGATGCAACGCTAACAACCGTAACAATTCGACACCGGTGTAGCCCGACGCGCCAATCACAGCGACGGCAATGCGGTTTGGAATCTGCGTCATGACGTGGTCCTTGAAAATGGCAGTTCGCGCAAACCCGACCGAGCGAACATCGGAAGTCCGCCCCCAGTTCACCAGGCAACCCGAGGTGGAACCCGCAGACTGTCCGACCATCGGACGACGCCCCGGGTGGGGAGCGTCGCCAGCCACCGTCACACCGACGAGCGGCCGACCAGCTGCGGCAGTTTAGCCGGCGATGGTGAGTGACATCATCGCACGTACCGCAAAATACTCTTCGCTAATCGAGTACAAGACCAATTCTTTGATCTTGTCTTTGACTTGCGGTCCGCCAACCATCACAGGTTCAGCTGAGACCATCCGTGCTGCAACTTCAAGATCACCACAGATGAGGAAGCCGGTACGATGCGAAACCGCATCAACCGCATGACCCCATGCTGCAAGATTGATCTCTGGCGCAGCTTGGATGAAGCGATTCACCACAACTGCCAATTGCTCAAGTACATGCGGCGGAACACGTTTTTGCATTTCCGGCATGTATTGCTGAACTAATTGCACGCTGTCAGGCGGCACCGGGAACCGTGGATTCACCAACGAAATCGCCGACAGCATTGCGATCTTCAGCTCGGTGTTGGTTGGTAGCAACAGCTTGAGATAATACTCAGGCCGTAAGTACGTCAACCGGCGCGCTGACAAGAACGCCACTTCGCGCTCCGACTTGCCTTGTAGCAAGTGTGGCCGCACCACAAAGCTTGGGATCAGTTGATCCTTCTCGCTGAAGTTCCCCAGTTGGATATCGGCCGGCTTGTTGTCCGCCACCAAGAAAACTTCCGGTGGTGGCACGTTGAGCACTTGCGACGCATAATAAAACAGCTTCGAGAACATCAATTCGCCTGGCAATGCCAGCTTATCTTTGCGCTTGATGCCTGCATCCTTGTGCGGGTACGACTTCATCATCGCAACGGCTTGCCACACCGTGCCAAAGATGGCGCTGATGTAGCGATTCTCGTCGGGATGAACCAATTTAGCCCAACCATCTGGCGTCAGGCTTGCTTTGGCGCGGGTGAACCCACGCGGCTTGTACTGTTCGTAGAAGCGCAGTTCTTCTTCGTCGGCTTTCTTGAGGAACGCTAGCGTGTTGCACAAGCACCAGGTCTTGTCATATTGATGGGCGTCCATGTAGATGCGACGCAGGGCCTTATAGCTGTCGTACTTGAAAGGCTCATTGCGCAACATGCGCATGTGCTGTTCCACGGCCTTGTCGGCGTAATCTGGCCCTGCGACCAGATACAGCTCCGCCAAGATTTCCGCGCGATCGGTACCGTCGGCGCGCAACTCATTTTTCGGATCAAGTTGTTGCGCAAACTGGAACACTTCGGTCGCGGTTTGGTAGTTCTTGAGTCGCGAGCGATAGATTTCTCCGAGCCCGTCGAGCAGCCCGACGCGAACCTTGTGTAAGACCGGATTATCGTTCTGTGGCAAACGTTTAACCATGTCTCGGTAAGCCCGCTCCTGACCTTTCCAATCCTTTTTGGTGGTCATGATCTTGTCGATGGATTCAAACGCCTTGAGGGCGCGTGGCACCAACTGATCCGACATCCGCTCGGAGGAAAAGAACGCATCGAGGGCAAAGTTGTAGAAATCGACGGCTTCGTCGAGGGACTTCAACTCATCGCGACAAATGGTTGCCGCAGCTTGCAGGTATGCGGCCTTGCGCAATGGATCGGATTCGAGGGCAACGAAACGCTCGATGGTTTCCACCACTTTGCGCCACTGCTTGGTCTCGGTATAAAGATCGAGCAGTTTTTGCAGCAGTTGGTGATCATCTGGGGTGAATTCCAACGCTTCGACATACGCAGCCGTCGCTTTTTGCGGATTGGCGAGCTTGTCGCGATAGATCGCGCCAACTTCGTCCAATATCTGAATCTTGTCCTTGGGCTGCGAGCTCGCAATCAAACTGCGCTTGGCGTGAACCACTGCTTCCCAGTCGTTAGCAGCTTGCTGGAGGTCGATGACCGCAAGCAACGTTTCACGATGGGTTGGATCAATTTCGAGCGCTTTTTCGAACATGTTGAGCGCTTTTTTGCGCTCACCCAAGGCCTGGCGAACCATACCCAAGCGGTTGTAGATGCGAACCACATCGGCTTCCGACTGGTTGTCGCGATGTTGCACCAAAATCGTTTGATAGATTTTGCCTGCGTTATCCCAATCTTGCATTTTAAAGAGCAAGTCGGCGCGACCGGTGAGGGTCGGCAGATGCGTCGAATCGATGTCGTAGGCCGACTTGTAATAGTTGAGTGCTTTTTGTGACTCACCAATTTCATCTGCGGTTTTTGCAGCGCGATAGAACAGCTCGTTGAGTTCCCGTGGATCAGGATGCAACTGCGCAACTTTGCGCACCAACATATCGATCACCGGAGAAAGCGCCTGCCATTCCTTATTTGCGAAATATAGCTCCGCAAGCGGACGACCAGCGTCGACATACTCAGGATCGAGCGAGATGACCGCCGCGTACAACTGCTTGGCTTGTTCAGGTGCGTGTAACTTGTCTTGATAGATGTGACCGGCTTCGTTGAGCAAGCGCACTTTGTCGGTGGTAACCGGGGTGTAGCTCTCGGCCCGTACCATCATTTGTGCAGACTTGAGCCAGTCACCACGATCAGAGTACTGCTTGACTAGCGCTTCCATCGTGGCCACATGAGCCGGATCGATGGTTAAGCCACGTAAGAAATTCGCTTCGGAGGTCTCAGCGTCATGCAGCTGGTTGTATTGAATGCGGCCCATCCGCCAGAACAAATCAACCTGCTTGCGTGGCTCTTCGGTGATGCGCACCAGTTGTGCCATCGACTCAATTGCACGATCCCACTCGGCGATTTTTTCGTATAACCGACCCAACGCGTCGAGCGCACGAGGTTCTTCCGACGAAAACGTGAGCACGTCCGTGTACGACTCAATCGAGCGATCGAGATCATTGAGTTGAGTTTCATACACCGCGCCCATCGCGCAGTACAAATCAACCCGAGTCTGATTGTCGGTGGTCGCTAAGATGTGGTTGCGGTAGGTCTCCACCAACGCTTCCGACTTGCCAGCTTGCGCATACAACCGTGCGAGTTCGCGATAGGCCGCAAAATTCCGGCCGTCGACGGCAACGATTTTCTCTAGGCATTCCGCAGCGCGATCGAGTTTGCCAAAGCGCTCTTCCCACGCTGCAGCCATCCGCTCATACAACGCCACACGTTCTGCGTCGGATGGCGAGGTATCGAGTTGGGCCTCAAGAACTTCGAGGTACTTCTCCGATTGGTTGGTCTTTTCGTACAGCGATTCTAACGCACGCAGCGCTTGTTGGTTGCCAGGATCAACGTCAAGTACGCCTTGGTACGCCGAGATGGCGCGCCCAGAGTCATAGATGCGCAGGTCCCAAATTTGTCCAACTTCGAGGCGATAACGTAGGCTCTCACGCTCTTCAGGTTCTTGTTCGGCGCGTTTGCCCAACACATCGATCAACGGTTCCCATTGCTCGGTCCGGCGGTACAACCGATCGAGCGCAACCAATGCCGCTTTGGCACTTGGTTTTTTGGCTTCATCGGTCGCATCGGCTGCGGCGCGTGCTTTGGCGTCGTACACCAGCGCTTGCTGGTATGCGTTGACTGCGCCAGGAACATCTTGCACTTGCATTTCCAACAGCTCAGCAAGCTGCGTGTACAGCCCGGCTTTGCGTTGAGCCGAAGGTTCCAACCCAGCATGTTTCTGCAACGTCTCAATGAGTTCATGCCACGAACCGCGCTTGCGCTGAAGTTCGGCCAACGCAGTAAGTGCATTGGTGTGCGCCGGATCGAGCCGCAACGCTTGTTGCACCGAATGGATTGCCCATTCCAAATGCGACAAGTGTTCGCCGTACCAACGACCAATCTTGACCCACAAGTCGGCTGCGCCCGTGCGGTCCTCACGCTCTAGTTCGTTGACACGGTTGGTATATTCATCAAGCAGTTCCTGCCAACGATTTGTTGCGGTTGCCAGACGTTCAAGTTGCACTGCGGTTTGTTCATTTGCGTAGTCGCGTTTGAACGCAGCTTGCAACACCACAAAGGCCGACTCTTGATCGTTGAGTTCGGTTTCGTAGATGTGCGCAACTTCATTCAGGGTGCGAATTTGCTCTTGCGTATCGGTGCGCAAATCAGCGCGCTCTAACAACACTTCAACGAGTTCTTGCCAGCGATGGCTCTCGCGGTAAATCGCTTCTAAGCGATCGGAAGCAACTACGTTGGCTGGGTCGCCTTGACGAACGCGCTCATACACCAGCGCAGCGTTGCTTGGGCTTTCAACTTTTTCTTCCCACGTTGCAGCAGCTTGCAACAACGTATCGCGGCGTTGGCCTTCGTCGTCGAGCACAAGGGCTCGTTTTTCCATAACCTCGATCGCTTCTTCCCAGCGACCTTCACGAGTGAACAGCGTTTCCAACGCCGCTAGGGCGCGGAAATCGGCAGGGTCAATCGCAACGACATGGCGCCAAGCGCTAACAGCGTCATCGACGCGGCCGAGAATGTCGCCTTCGAGTTGACCGAGTTGAGCGTACAGCTCGATCGATTCGTCTTCGGTAACCTGACCGGTAACTGCGCCAAGTTCGAGAATCCGTCGCAGGGTTTGCGATAGCTCATCCCACGATTGCGTCGAGCGATACAAATGGGCCAGCGCGCGCAGGGTTTCAAGGTCATTTGGATTAACCCGGTCGGCTGCGGTCCACGCATCGATCGCGTTACGTTCACGGCCAAGCTTGTCGGCCCAAACCATACCCATGTGCTTGTACAACGCAACTTGGTCAGGCTCAGACGATGCCACTGCAACTTGCCGCTCGATGATTTCAATGAGCGATTCCCATTGTTCGCGCCGAGTGTGAATGCCGGCCAAAGCCGACAAGGCGGTCTGGTCTTCGGCCCGAATGTCGAGCACGCGGCCCCACAGTTCAACCGAACGGTCATCAAGTCCGAGTGCTTCGGAATCGAGATGCGCCATCCGCGAGTAGATGCCGGCTAACTCATCGTCACCTTCGGAGACGTCGACCAGCTTCTCGTAGGTCTCACGTAAAGCCGTCCATTCTTGACGATGGAATTGCAACGCTTCAACACATTCGAGTGCGCGTCGGTTACGGCTCTCTTTTTCGAGCACAGCATTGTAACAGTCAAGCGCCGCTTGCGAATCACCAAGTGCATCCGCAAACACG
>JAYWHS010000945.1:0-2404 GCA_043777635.1 Kofleriaceae bacterium
CCGTGCGATTGCGCGTGCAGCGACGTACCGCCGTAATTTTCAACAACTCCAAGTTCATCAATCGTCGTTGCTACGTTGAAAAAACTTTCGGCACGCAAGAAGAATTTGGTTTTGGGTGTACGAACTCCGCGTACCAACTTGAGACTCTTGCCAAAGCCTCCGTCGCCATCAGTTTCGCTGCGGCTAAAATTGCTGCTACCACCTGTCGCTGGCATGCCTGCCAACCGCGCAATAGCCTCCATCAACGTCGACTTGCCGGAGCCGTTTTCACCAACAAAGAACGTCACATTGGGATGAAAATCCAACGATGTCAGCGTTGCGAAGGCAGGCACTGAAAACGGAAATTGCCGCGGTGCCGGCGGCAGCTCGCATTCAATGGAGCGAACGAACTGGTTGAAAGCGGGCACGGTTCAATTTTGCATGGTTTGCATAAGGTTGGCGAAGCCAGTTGAGCTGCTGCGATCATTCTACCTTGTGTTACTGACCGTAGCCTTTTTATTAATGGTCGCCGCTAATCAAGTCATCTAGTGGAGCTGCGACTACTTGGCCAGCATAAAAGTCGCGACTGATTTCCATTTCGGTGAGGGCACGTCGCAACTGCAAAACTTTGGCCTTAGCACTGCTGAGATCTGAAAAACTGTCATCTTCAAACTCAAATGGCGCAGAGTCGCGAAATTCGAAAAAGTCATTGAAGTCTTCAAATATTTCGGCTTCACGCAGAGGCGGTCCAAAACAGTCGCCATATCTAAATAGCGCCATCCCGGCGCGTACTTCGTAGGCCAGGGCGGCCAAAACGCGTGAGATGGCCATGCTTAAAGACTGCATCGAAGATTCACTGTCCATATCAAGATCGTGGAACGGCAACCCGTGCAGTTTAGCTGGACACTTCCATCGATTTCGTATCTGGTATGGAGTGCCGATGATTACGCTGATGGACTTAGTTGTTCCATCCTCAAGTTTCTGGACATAGTCTTCGCGAGCGATAATATCTTTATGAATCGGGCCCATACTCACGGTATTCTTTCTATCCTCAGTCAAACTCTGCCTCAATGCAGCATTCTGCGTATCGCAGGCTAGTTGCAACCGCGCGTGAGAGGGTTGTCGCGACATCTTTGTTTCATGTCGATCACATGTCGAACGCGAAGATTGGGTTCACCGTCGGGCGCACATCCGCCGTCGCCGCTTTGCATTCGTTGCAAAATTTTCAGCCGAGTGCGGCGGCTAGCTTGATTGGGCGAAAGTTTCTTGAATATGCCGGCCATGCGCTTTAGATCTAACGGACCACGAACTGCACAGACGTAATGTTCAACAGCTTGAAGGGCAGGCTCCTCTGTTGCTTCACTGGGGGCAGCGACGGCCGCAAGCTCCGCTAAGTCAAGCCAAACTTCGCCGGTGGCCAAGTCGCGCGGCCAGTGCGAGCGAACCGCAACGTTCACATAGCTGGCTAGACGGGCTTGCTGTTGCGCAACATATCCGACACACGCTGGTAACATCGCGTTAGTGGCAGGCGCGGTTGTCCATAGTGCAACCTGACACGCGGTTAGCTCGGCGACCCGGAGGCACTTTTTACCGGCTTTGGAGCTGCGGTAGTAGCTGAGTTGCGCACTTGGACGATCTAGCGCACGGTCCCAAGCGTCGGCTGGTAGGTGCGCGCTTGCTAGTTGAATCGAGATCGCACGTAGACAATTCTCGTCGCTGTATTCTTCGGGGGCGCGCATATGGTTGACGATGCCGAATTGTTCAATCGCCAATGAATAGCTGTGCAAACGCAGTAGCGCGCCACCAAGGCTCAGTCGAAAATTCACATTGAACGCACGTTGGTGCAATTGCTGTTCGAAAACACTGTCTGCCGGTAACAACGCCGCAAGCGCTTGGCCTGCGGCCGCTGCAATCGCGGGTTGGTCCGACTCGCCGGCGAGTAGCAGGTTGCTACGTTTGGCGTCGTCGGTGGTACTGCACCAGGCCGCTGCTAGGGCACGCAAGGACGGCGAGGCAATAGCCTTTGCTGGAGGCTGTTGACAGACCAAGGCACCATGTTTGGCGGCCAAGGCAGACCACCACGGCAGGTGCGCCGCTAACACCGTGGGTACGTCCGCGCTGGCTTGTACTTCCCAGGTTTCCCAGTTGCGGATCTCTGGTAGTTCAGCAAATTGCTCGCGCTCGATTGGCTGAGCCGATACATTCGCGGAAATCAAGATGGTAGCCCAGCACGCTACGGTTGCCGCAATCAGGCGCATGCGACACTGCTGCACACGCAAGAATGGTTGGCCGATATGAAATGATCCCACCGGGTGAGTCTACACGTTCGGCCAAAGTGTGTCGCTGAGATTTAGCGCGTTGGGCCAGGTTGGTTCGGTTGTGCCGGCGCAGGTGGCTGCGTCGGCCGTAAGGATTGCTTGAGCAC
>JAYWHS010000946.1:0-2403 GCA_043777635.1 Kofleriaceae bacterium
GACGTTCGCCGTGAACTTTTTCGGCATGATTCGCAATCGTCGCGAAAAACATCTCTACGTCGCGCTGTGGTTCTATATCGCTTCCATCATCACCATTGCGGTGCTGCACATCTTTAACAATCTCTCCATGCCGGTGAGTCTGTTCAAGAGCTACTCCATCTACGCCGGTGTGCAAGATGCGTTTATGCAGTGGTGGTACGGCCACAACGCCGTTGCCTTTGTGTTGACGACGCCGTTCCTCGGTTTGATGTACTACTTTTTGCCAAAGGCCGCCGACCGCCCGGTGTTTTCGTATCGATTGTCGATCGTGCACTTTTGGTCGTTGGTGTTTTTGTACATCTGGGCTGGGCCGCATCACTTGCACTACACGTCGTTGCCTACCTGGGCTTCAACGCTCGGCATGGTGTTCTCGGTAATGCTGTGGGTGCCATCGTGGGGCGGCATGATCAACGGCTTGCTCACGCTGCGCGGGGCTTGGAACAAAGTTGCCGAAGAGCCGGTGCTGAAGTTCTTTGTCGTCGGTTTGACGTTCTACGGCATGTCGACGTTTGAAGGTCCGATGATGTCGATCAAAACCGTCAATGCGTTGTCGCACTACTCGGACTGGAACATTGCGCACGTACACGCTGGAGCGCTGGGCTGGGTTGGCTTCATGTCGTTCGGCATGATCTATTGGCTCATTCCGCGCTTGTACCAAACCAACTTGTTTTCTAAAAAACTTGCGACCACGCACTTCTGGATCGCGACCGTTGGAATTGCGTTGTACGTGGTTTCGATGTGGGCCGCAGGTATCACCCAAGGCTTAATGTGGCGTGCGTTTGATACCACCGGCAAGTTGCAGTACCCAGACTTCCTCGAAACCGTAACGCGGCTGGTCCCGATGTACTGGGTGCGCGCACTGGGCGGTACCTTGTACTTGACCGGTATCATCCTCGGCGGTTTTAACGTTTTCATGACGTGGAAAAATCGGCCGGCGGCCTACGCCCCGGTCATTGCAGATGTGCCGCCGATGATTCGTTTGCAGAAAATGGCGGAACCAGCCAACACCAAGTTGCATCGCCGATTCGAAGGCATGCCGGCCTTGTTCACGGTGCTCGTCGTCCTCGCGGTGGTAGTTGCTTCGTTGTTTGAAATTATTCCAACGTTCCTCATCGGCGACAACATTCCAAAAATTGCCTCGGTCAAACCGTACACGCCGCTGGAACTTTACGGTCGCGATATCTACATCGCCGAAGGTTGTTATAATTGTCACTCGCAAATGGTGCGGCCGTTCATTGAAGAAACGGTTCGCTACGGTAACGCTGGCGAGCCGCCAACCGAGTACAGCAAACCGGGTGAGTTCGTATACGACCATCCGTTCCAATGGGGTTCGCGTCGGATTGGTCCTGATTTGGCGCGCGAAGGTGTCAAGACCGGCCGTGATGAGTACTGGCACTTGCGCCACATGAATGAACCGACGTCGATGTCGCATGGTTCGATCATGCCGGCGTATCCGCACATGCTGCGCGACAACATCGACTTTGGCAGCATTCAAGCTCGCGTCGACGCGATGGCGATGTTGAACGTGCCGTACAGCCGTGAAGCGTTAGCCGATGCGGCTGGCATGGCGCGGGCTCAAGCCGCTGAGTTGTCTGCCAACCTTGTGAAACGCGGCGGTCCAACTGGCATGGAAAACAAAGACATCATCGCCATGATCGCGTACTTGCAACGCTTGGGTAAAGACATGATGGCAGGCCGTAACCAAGCCACGGTTGCACCTGCGACGCCTGCCGCTGCGATTCCCGCTGCTGTGCCCGTTGCCGTGCCACCTGTTGCGCCGGCTGCCGTCCCAGCCCCAGTTGGAGGTAACTAATGTTGCGCTTATCTGAACTTGTCTCAGCGCTGACGCCGTCGACGTACGCCCAGATGGCGCTCACGATTTTTGCGACGGTATTTTTTGCTGTGCTTTGGCGCAATCGCCGTCGCACCCCACTACACGACCACTTGGCAGCATTGCCATTGGCAGACGACGCTAAGGAGTAGTTATGGATACGTCGGCAAACCAAGAGACCAGCGCTGCGCCGCAAGACGCTTCCTATATCCGGCTGCATAAAGATGGCGGCAAACGTGACAGCCTCACCAATGGAATTGTGCTCGATCATGCCTATGACGGCATTTACGAACTCGACAATCCGATGCCGGGTTGGATGTGGGTGATCTTTGCTGGCACGATCATTTTTTCGTTCGGCTATCTTGGCTACTACTGGTTTGGTCCAGGGCCGTCGATTCACCAAGAATACGCCACGGCGTACAAAGGCTATGAATCCAAACGCGTCGAGCGCGAAAAAACCGAATCGTCGTCGGTGACTGAAGAAGTGCTGGTCGCTGCGATGGCCGATCAAGCGCTGGTTGATCGCGGCGCGG
>JAYWHS010000947.1:0-2401 GCA_043777635.1 Kofleriaceae bacterium
GTGGTTTTGCGCCGTGTCGCCGTGTGCCGCCAAGCCAATGTGCCAGCAATCGCAATCATCACGTACAACACAGTCCATACTGGGCCAAACAGCCAACCCGGTGGATTCCAACTCGGCTTGTGCAGCGTTGCGAACCACGCACCGGGCCCGAATAAGCCACCAAACGCAGCGGCGGCGATGGCACCGCCGGCAAACCAGATCCAGTCAAAACGTCGTAGGGAATTCACCGTTGCAACATAGCGCGGGGCGACCCGTTGGCGAGGGCTGCCGTTGCCAGGGAGTTCTGACTCACACCATCCTAAGATTCAGTTATAGTCCCGCCATGAAGGCATCGACTTGGTTGTTGGCGATTGCGTTGCTTGGCGTTGCATGCGGCGGTCGATCCTCGGGTGCGTCGGATGCAAATCCGTATAGCAAGATCGTCGTCAAACCAGAAAATCAAACGCTACAAGTTGGGCTGGGTGGTTCGGCTTCGCAAGCTTACCAAGTGGTTGGCATTGTGAACGGCGTTGAGGCTGACATTACCGCCGACTGTTTGCTTGGGGTCGATAACAATTTTGGTCGGCTCGAAGGTTCCAAAGTCACCGTCGGGGCACGCGGCGGCCAAACCGAAGTTACCGCACTGTGTGGCAGCCAAAATGCGAGTCCGGCCGTGCTCACGATCAAGTTGGTGGGGTCGATTGTTGAACCGGGTGCGCCAACCAATGCACCTGCGCTGTTTGGTGCTGCCACAGTGACGGTTGATCCGATGCGTGAACCGGTGGTGGAGTATCCGCTCAACGGCGCGGTGGCACCGATTAATCTTGCTTCGGTCGAAGTGCAATGGATGGGACGTGGCAATGATTTATTCCACGTTGTTATGACGTCAACGTTTGTTACCGTGGACGTGTACACCACCAGCGTCGAAGCGGCGCTGTCGGCGGCCAATTGGGATGTGGTGGCGGGTACCGCTGGCGGTCGTAACATCACGTTTGCGGTGGAGGGGTTGACCCAAGCGGCACCTGCCACGAAGTTTGTAAGTATACCCGTCACCGTCGATATTTCCCGCGATGCCATCGATCGAACCACGATTTATTACTGGGCTTCATCGCAAGGCAGCATCATGAGCAGCTTGTTTGGTTCAACCGAGCAACCAACCCAAGTGCGCGGCGATTGCACGTCGTGTCATTCGCTATCGCGCACCGGTACACGGTTTGGCTACAGCCGCTGCGTCGGCAATGATTGCAATGAAATGTACGTTGGGTTCATGCGCTACAACAAACAAACCGGGCTGTGGGACGATACCGTCGACGCTAACAACCGAGCCGTGCGCGGTTCGTACACAACTTTTTCGCCGGTTGGAAATCCATTCCCCACCGACGATCAAGCGTTAGCCATGGTAACGCGCCGCGATGGTTCGCTCGCATTATATGATCCCGACACCGGCGCTGAAGTGCCGTCCAACGTAACGACCGCCGCAGCGCAAGGCCCTGGTGCTCCGCGCTCGGCGTTGATGGCCGATTGGTCGGCCGACGGTGCCACGGTGGTGTACGCCTCGACGCCGGTCGGTGGCCAGTGGATTGATTTAACCAACAGTGCGATCGCGCGTATGTCGTATAGCTACGCAACTGGTGCACACGTATTCGGTGATCCCGATTTTCTCGTCGAAAATCCGATCGTGTTGCCAAGCGGCACCTACAACAACTTCTTTTTTCCGAGCCTTTCGCCCGATGGCAAGTTGGTTGCCTTCAATGCTGCGCGCAGTGATTGGCGTAATTTCTTGAACGCCAAATTGCCCGGGCAACGCCTCATGTTGGTCGACGCTCAAACCAAAGTTGTCACCGATCTCAGCGCGCTTAACGGTGGCTACGTCGACAGCGACATCACCTGGCCGCACTGGGCGCCCGGCGGCTCAAGTGACTATTACTGGATTGTATTTTCGAGTCAGCGCGACTACGGCCACAAGCTGACGCTCGCCAATACTGCGGCGCCCTGTGTTGGCAATGGCGTCCAGCAGTGCAAACAAATTTGGATCGCCGGTATCAGCAAAGCCAAGCTGCTCGCTGGTGGAGATCCCAGCGCAGCCCCGATGTGGTTGCCAGGCCAAAGCATTGGCGCAAATAACATCAGTCCGTTTTGGACCAAGCCCGCCGGCGTGGAGTAGCCGCGCGTTACAAAATGCGCTGCCAGGTCGCGCCGTCGAATGAATAGATGCTCTTGGCGCCGACCGACCACATCGCATCGCCTGCCGCCGATAGACAGAAGAAAGTTTGTGGGCGGTCCGTGCCGAAATCTACCGGGACTATCGAGCGGTCGTTGTACTCATACACATCGTTCATCGTCGATACATAGACTCGCCCTTTAAACTCACAAATGCTCATAAAGTCGTCGACGGTGATGTCGTGCGCGACGACAATCCAGC
>JAYWHS010000948.1:0-8070 GCA_043777635.1 Kofleriaceae bacterium
GTGGGCAACACGCGCTAAGGGTCGCGGCGGCTGCGATGGAAATAAGCGTAGTGCGTTGGTTCATTTGATACCGCCTGCGCCTGCGGCGGCTGGCGCAGCGGGCATGGTCGTGATGGTGATGAGGTTGTTGGTTGGCAGCCATTGTGCAATTGCTGCCCGGACCCGCTGCGTGGTGGTTTTGCGGTAGCGATCCAAATCCCAGGTGATTTTTCCTGGGTCGCCGAGAAAGTGATTGAACGATTGCAGCGTTTCGCCGCGACCGAAAACACCTTCGAGGCGGTAGATCGCCGAGGCTTCGATACCCGTGATGGTGCGCTTAAATTCGCGATCTGAAATCGGCTCTTTGGCCAACCGATTGAGTTCCGCGACCACGGTATCTTTGACGTCTTTGATGTTGGTGCCGGGCCGCAAGGTCACGCTGATTTCAAATACGCCAGAGAACTGACTGCCGCCTTGAAAGACGCTCACGCTTTGCGCCCATGGTTTGTCGATGACTAACGCTTTGTACAAACTGCCGGTGCCTTCAGCACCCAGCGCGTTGGCGGCAATATCAAGCTCGGCGTCATCGGCTGCGAAATTGGCAGGTGAGATCCATTCAAATTGAATTCGGCGCAATTTTGCAAAGTCGTCGTTGATCACAACGTCTTTGGCGCTGGCTTTCGGCGCAGGCACGGTGAGCGCAACCGGTTTTTTCGAGGCTGGCATGGAGCCAAACCATTTTTCAATCAACTTTTTGGTAGCCGCGACATCAAAATCGCCCGAGATGCTCACGGTCGCGTTGGATGGCACGTACCAAGTTCGGTAGAAATTTTTGACATCGTCAACCGAGGCTTTTTCTAAATCTTCGTGGCGGCCGATGGTCAAGTACCGATATGGATGTCCTTCGGGATACAGAGCTTGGCCAACTGCAAAACGGGTTCGCCCGTACGGTACGTTGTCGTAGCGTTGCCGGCGTTCATTGCGCACCACTTCGATTTGATTGGCTAGGCTTGGGCCTGTCAACAATTCGAGCAAGTGGCTCATGCGATCGCTTTCGAGCCACAGCGCAGTTTCAAGTTGGTTCGATGGCACTACTTCGTAGTAGTTGGTGCGGTCCGTGTTGGTAGTGCCATTAATTTCCGACGCACCAATTTGCTTGAGCACCGCAAAATGTTTATCGGAGCCAACGTTTTTGCTGCCTTGAAACAGCATGTGCTCGAACAAGTGAGCGAAGCCGCTTTTGCCGTAATTTTCGTAGCCTGAGCCAACGTGATACCAAACGCTGACGGCAACCAAAGGCACGCCTTTTTGCGGTGCCAAAATAACTTCAAGGCCGTTGGGCAGCGTGTATTTTTCAAATTCGATCGTCGGGTCCGCAGGCGCTGGGTCTTTGACTCGAATTTGCGACAGGGTTGGGCCAGCTGGGCCACCAGCATAAACATGCGGGCTGGCCAAAAGCCCACCGGTGAGTACCAGTGCGAATGAGCGCAGAATATTTCCAAGTTTCATGTGTCCTCCAAGCAGGTGCGAAAGGTACTCGAATTCACGACATGCGCCAAACTGGATGGTCGGAGAATTACCAGTGGGGCAAGGTGCGCGGCACAGCGTCGCAGCCGGCTACAGATCCGGCCGCACGTCGTGGGCTTGGCTCGTGAGCATTTGTGCTACCGTACAACTCCGTCGAACCAAAGGAGTCGCTATGTCTTGGAATATGCGTTCGCTACAACCCTCGGTACAACTGGTGCTCGCTGGCTTGGCCGTCATCGCAGTCGCAGCGCCAAGCAGCGCAAGCGCCGGCAAGCGTGGCCATCACGCGCGATATATTGGACAACATCCAATCGCTAAAGATCATGGCAAAGGTTTGTGTCACATCGAAGGGCCGCACGTGCACGCCTACGATCCACCGTCGAAGGTGCAGTTCCGCGACTATAATGGCCAGAATTTTTTCGTTGGTGACCCGGTAGCGTACGGCTGGGATGGCCCGCGTGAAAACTACATGGGCCATCATCCGATCCAAGTGGATGTGGTGGTCGGCGGAACGGTGCCCGATCAAGAGTTTTGCTTCATGGATGGGCCACATTTTCACGCGTTCGCGCCCGCGCCCGCACTGAGTGCTGACTTCTCGGTGACGGGTGATGCCTACTTCTTCGTGGGGACACCACCGCCAGCGTATATTGAAGCGCGGCCCACGATGGTGCAAATCAATGCCGAATACACGCCAATCAGGTATGCGCGCCCAGTGATCACGGTAACGCCGCCATCGGCGTGGATCGGAATTCGCTTTGCAGCGCCGGTAGTGGTGGTGCCAGTGGTTGACGTCCGTGGGCGCGGCCATGGACGAGGTCACGGTCGCGGCCATGACGGGGTTGATGTTGATGTCTTTGTGCCCGTGCCTTCGGTTCGCGTTGATGTCCGGTTACCGACGGTCGATATTCGTGTCGGCGGTGGCGTGTACGTCGGTGGCGGCACCGGCCATCGTGGTCACAAACGCGGTAAGGGTCATGGTAAACATGATTAACGTTCGAATTCGAACCGCATGCGCCGCTACCGTGTGGCTCGTGATAACGGCCAGTTGTGGCAAATCGGAAACCGCCAGCAAGGGCAGTTCAGCCGCAGCGATTTTTGGCTCGGGCGCAGCAGCCGGAAGTGCTAGCGGTACGGCTGCGGTGCACCCGGTCGTCGCCAAATGGGCCAAGGCCGGGCTTACGGTTTCTGCTTTTACGCCGGATGTATCGGGTGCCTTGGGCAAGGACTGTAGCGCTGGCACCGTGAATAGCGTCGATGTCGAATTGTGCCGTTATCCCGACGCGGCGGCGGCGGTTGCAGCCGAGGCCGCAGCCTTTGATTGGATCGGCGCTGCCACCGGCACTACCATGGTCGCCAAAGAGTGGCGCTTGGTTGTCGTCGATCGGCGAAGCGCGGACCCCAGTGGCCGCACCATCAATGTGTTGATGAAAGCGTTTCCGTGACGCACCGATTCGATGTGAGTCACACGCTATAGATCGAGCGGCTGCACACCGAGCACAACCTGGGTGGCGTTCACTCCGTCGAGCCAGAGCAATAAGCGCCGCAGGTCGCCACCGCCGACGTCAATTTCGATGACGCGTCGAACTGGTTGACCGGCCAACGTGCGTTTGATGTCAGCATCGACGCTGGCCCACGCAGCACACAACGGTGTTGACGAAATCGGCAAGTTCTCGACATCAACCGCAACGCCCATCACAAATTTTGCAAACGCCGGATTTGCACATGAAATGGTGCCATCCGCTTCGATCAGGGCAACCGGCAAGCGACACGCATCGAACGCGGTGCGGGCCAGTTCGTCGCGACGATTGCCGCCATCACTGCGCTCCAACACCACGCGCCGGGCATTGCCGCTTTTGCGTTGGCCAAACCCCAACATGTTCATGACCGTGCGTAACTCGTAGATGAACGCAGCCATGTCGCGATGCCGGTCCGCAGGCTGTTTGGACAACGCTCGCAAGATCAAATTTTCTAACGCTTCGTCGAGGCCGCCTTCGATATATGCCGACGGAGGTACCGGCACTTCATCGAGATGGCCTGCGAGAATTTTTTGCACGGCACCGTCCCACGGCACGCGCCCAGCCAACAATTCGTAGAGCAAAATACCGAGGCTGTAGACGTCGCTTGCCGGGCTGGCTGGTTCGCCACGAATGCGTTCGGGTGCCACATAGTGCGGCGTGCCGGACAGGCCGGTTTGTACTCGGCCGGGATTGAGCGGGCGCGCCAACCCAAAATCGAGCAACTTCGCCAAAACGCGTCGGCGTTTACCAGGTTCTTCGATCTCTTTGACCAGGATGTTCTCAGTTTTGATATCGCAATGCACAACGCCTTGTTGGTGGATGTAGTGCAAGGCGTCGGCCAGTTGGATGGCAATTTCGCACGCATAGCGCACCCCCAACTGTTTTTCTCGGAACAAGATTTTATGTAGCGCTTCGCCTTCCACCAGATCCATCACCATGAACATGCCAACCGCTTCGTCTTCGCCAAAATCGACGACGGCAGTGATGTTGGGGTGCTGCATGGCCGAGGCAAATCGGGCTTCGCGGTCAAATAGTTCGCGGGCTTCGCGGGTTTCGGAAACCGTGTCACTGATAATTTTGAGTGCAAATGTACGACTCAAATTGGCGTGGGCCACTTTGTACACTTTGCCCATCCCGCCTTGGCCAATGCGGGAGATAATGCGGTAGCGACCACCGATAAGCTGATGGTGATGCGCGGTATTGACCCTTGGCATTTTATCGCTGCGCGAGCCAGCCATTGCTGGTACTTGGGCTGTGGTCGCACGCGGTTTTTTAGGTAGCCGGGTCGGCTCGGCGTCAAGGTGTAATGAGCGCGCCGCACCTAGCGTTGATTGGCCACCATCGAGCGATCGTTCATCAATAAAAACACTTTGGCCATGGTCGCGAATGGCGCTTTCGGGCAGCCGAGGTAGGTCGCCGGTGATGTCACCGACCGATGCAGCACGGCCGCGTCGTCGCGCATTGGGATCTGGAATGCCCGGAATTAGACCTCGTGAAACATGAGGAATCGGCGGTGGCCCTGCGGTTCGAGCTGGTGCGGCGTCTTCGGGTGGCGCTGGCAAAGGCAACGACGGCCCGCGGCGGCCAGCAGAAGGGCGTTTATCCGACACTTCAACATCGTATCAGGTCGCTAGCCAAAAGTGCGACCGCCGCTGGTTTCGCGCCGCCAATCATGCAGGAACTCTGAACGGAAGTAGGATTTGCGGTACTAGGTACCGTGGTCGGCGTCCATTTCCATCGAGGTTACGCACTGTGACCTGGTCGCCCTTGGTCGCTTTATTGCCGCTGCTTGGCCTCGGCGGCCTGGTGATCGTGGTCGCGTACGCAGCGGTCCTGCGTGGCGACGTTACGTTGCGGGGCTGGTTTTTGTTACACCTCGGGGCGTTGTTGCCGATCAGCACTTGCCTTGCAATCGTGCCGTCGATTACCGACGCTCGGGTCGCTCGCGATCTCTATCAGTTTATCATTGCCATGGTTCCGCTCGCTGTTGTCGGCGGTATTCGTTATCAGTTGGCGTTGTTACCTCGGTCGCGCCAATTTGTGTGGCCGGGCCGCATGGTGGTGATCGGTGGGTTGGCGTTAACTGGCTGGGCGCTGTTTTCGCCGACAATCGTGATCGGCGTGCAGCGTGTCGACTACGGTTGGTTCTTTGTGCCAGGCCCACACGCTGGGTTGTTTTTGGTTCTGGTAATCGTGATAACGGCGTTGGGTTTTTTACCGTTGGTGCGCGAAGCGGTGGCCACCGCGCCATCGCCGTTGCGGCAACAGCTGCGTCGGACATTGATTGCGAATCTGCTTACCACAGCGGCGCTGTCCGACGTCCGCATCGCGTTTGGCTACGGCGCTTTCCGCTGGAGTTGGGTTTTGCTGGCGCTGGGCAGTGCGTTGTCGTTGCGGGCTGTGATGGTTGACGATCTGCTGCGCGCTCGTGCTGTTGATACCCGTGTGCCTCGCACGATTTTGATGTTGGTGCTAACCACATTGTTCGGTTGGATGGTGCTCGGTTTGCTGGGGCAATCCCGCGTTGACTGGGCTGATGCGGTGGTTTTGGTGGGTGCGTATTGCGCGATTCGCACAGTGTTGGCGATTGTTGATCTGATGCAGCGCGGTGCCGCTGGTCGCACTGGGCCGCTGACACGACTACTGCAACATTTTGCGGAACGCGCCTTCGCCTTGCCTTCGGCAACCGCCATCGCTGGCCTCGGTCAAGAAGTTGCATCGCTGGGTTTTGGTGCTGCCGTCGATATCTGGGTGGCGTCGCCAGATGATTGGGGTTGGCGCGATCAGCACGGTGTGCGAATTGCCGACGACAACGCGCTCGATCCGATGTTCAGCAATTGGTTAGTCGAACATGATCACGTTGTGATCGATGCAAGTACCGTAGTACCAGGCGACTTTCGTGCTGCGCATGCCAGTTTGTTACACAATACCCGCGCTGCGGTGTTGATGATTCGCGGCGGTAACTTGTACGGCCTGATGCGTATCCCGAAATCGGTAAAGCGGTCGGAAGCATCGTTGACCTTTGCTGTGCAATTGGCCAATCACATGGGCGACGCACTGCTGTTCCACTATTTGCAACGCGATGTTGCGGAGCAAGTGACCTTGGCTCGTGATGTTGAGCTCACGGCAACGATTCAAGCATCGTTGTTGCCTCCAACGGCTGCACACTTTTCGCATTCAGTTGAAACCGTCGGAGCTTGGCAACCGGCTAGCGCGTGTGGCGGCGATTTTTGGACGGTGAAAGCCCTTGGGCAACGCACGCTCCTGGTCATTGCTGATGTGTCGGGCCATGGCATCGCGCCTGCCATGGTAACCGCGGCGGTCGCTGGTGCGTGTGCGGCCATGGCCGGGGTCCATGCAGCCACTCTCGATGTCGCAACCTTGGTGACCGAGCTCGATGTCGTGGTGCGGCGCGCCGGTGGCGGCCAACTGCACATGACCTGTTTTGCAGCGATTATTGATGGCTGTGACATCGAATACATCAACGCCGGCCATACCGCGCCGTATGTTGCGGCGGAGCGGGGCCCAACAATGGAGCGAACGAGCGCACGCTCGGAGCGGGGCCCAACCCGCGAACTCGCGGCCTTGGTAGGGCGGGGCAATCCGCTTGGACTTGGGGTAGCAGGGGCATGGAAAGTTCAACGTCGTGCAATCACGCCCGGTGCGTTGCTGATCGCTTTTACCGACGGACTCACCGACGCGCAGACCGCGACCGGTGAAAGTTATGGTGATCGGCGGCTGCAAAAACTGTTGCGTTCGTTGCCTGCTACCGCAACGCCTGCTGACGCACTGCGCATCGTTCGCGCCGCAGTCGATAGCCATCGGGCTGGTACGCCGCTGCCCGATGATCAGATGTTGGTGGTCGCACGAATCGGCGCGACGCCGGCCGTTATTCTTTAGTTGCAGGCTCGGTTGCCGCAGGCTCTTTGCTGGCTTCCTTGCTGCCAACTACCGTCATGTTCATTCCGATTTGCACCGACACGGCTTTACCGTCGATCTCGATAACGGTTTTACCGTTGAGGTACCAGCCAAAAGAGCCCGTCGAAAACTCTTTCACTTCGGCCAACATTTCTTGGCTTCCGATCGTAATTTTAAGAGGAGTTGCTTTGTCTACGAACTGCGCGCGGGTCACGGGACACGAGGTTTTGGCCATGCTGATATTGTGCCGTGAATCGGCGTCGCGGTCATATGGTTCGCGTCATGAGTTCGGGGTGTGACAGGGCTAAATGTGCGAAAGCCGCCAGCACCAGGGCGTGTTCCACCGCGCCCGTCCGCAGCAGCTGGAGCACCTCGGCCATCGGCAGCGTGGTTACCGCGAGGACTTCGCCATCGTCGGGCCGCGCCGTGCCAGTAGGCGTTGCGTCGAGAGCCAAATACATATGCAACGCATTATTTTGCAGCGCTGGGTTTGGCGCGCATTGGCCCAGCGCGAGCCACCGCGTGGCGATGAAACCAGTTTCTTCTTCGAGCTCGCGTGCTGCTGCAATAGCTGGTGCTTCACCGTCGTCGATCATGCCGCCTGGAATCTCTAGGCAGATGCGGTTGGTCCCGGGACGATATTGCCGCAGCGTAACAACATGATGGTCGGGGGTGATGGCGATAATATTGACCCAATCGGCGCACACCAACGTTGAAAACAGTTTGGAAGCACCGCTGCGCGGGTTAGTACATTCGACAAATTCGGTCCGAAACACCCGATATTCAGCGCCGGGCGTCCGGCGTTGCACGGGCCATCGCAACTCATTATCGCCAGTATTGGTGCTTATTACTTTTGTCATGATTCGACAGTCTAGTACCTCAAATCCAAAGTTCGATAACGTTTTTTCCGGCCCCTTCGGGTAAGACCGGGAAAGAACCTATGCGTGATCGCCTTAATTTTCGGTTCTCGCATCATTGTTGTTTCGTACCGCAGATCCTCAGAAACCCTGAACGGACTTCGGATCTGCGGCACTAACCAGAAACGGCAAATGAATGATCCAAGAAACCCGCGCGAGTAACGCGTGGTGGGTTGAATGCCGGCGACTTGTCGTCGGCAGAAGGGACGGGA
>JAYWHS010000949.1:0-2399 GCA_043777635.1 Kofleriaceae bacterium
TTTAAAGGCACGTTGCGGCATCATGGGTGGCGGGTTACCGACGCCAAGTTGCCAACGTTGGTCGAAGGCGTAGACCGCAGCGTCGTCGCGCCTGCAGAAGTTGAGGTAGGGCAATGAAACAAAGTGAACGCACCCGCGTTGTCGGAATCGATTTAGGTACCACCAATTGTGCGATGGCCAGTGCCATCAATGACGACGCAGTGGTTTCTGAGCCGATCACGCAAATTGTTGGACCAGGCGAAATTGCCGCACGGTCGACGCTGCCATCATTTCTGTTGCTGCCTTCGGATGCCGAGGTTGCAGGCAAAGGTTTGGCGCTGCCGTGGTCGGGGCCGATGAAGTATACCGTCGGGACGTTTGCACGCGATCGCGGCGCCGAGTTGCCGCATCGCTTGGTGTCGTCGGCCAAATCGTGGTTGTGCAATCCGGCCATTGATCGAACGTCACAAGTACTGCCATGGCGTGGTGCGCAACGCGAACTTGCTGCCGACATTGATGGTGAACGAGTTTCGCCGGTTAATGCGTCTGCACGTTATTTGGCACATTTACGTGCAGCATGGGATGCCGCGCATGAAGACGAGCCGCTCGAAGAACTGGATGTGCTGGTAACGGTGCCGGCGTCATTTGATGCGGTCGCGCGCGAGTTAACCGTGGTAGCGGCACGCGAAGCCGGCTTTGATAAAGTGACGTTGCTCGAAGAGCCACAAGCTGCTTTTTATGCGTACTTGGCGGCGCGCGGCGATGCCTGGCGCAAAGATCTCGCGCCCGGTGATGTGGTGTTGGTTTGCGATGTCGGCGGTGGCACCACCGATTTTTCGCTGATCGAGGTCACCGACGAAGGTGGCTCACTCGGGTTGGAACGTATCGCTGTTGGCGACCACATTCTACTTGGCGGTGACAACATGGATCTCGGCCTGGCCGCCATCGTGACGCAACGGTTGACCGCCGACGGGAAAACCCTCGATGCATTGCAGCAACGCGGACTTATGCATGCATGCCGGCGGGCAAAAGAGAGTTTGCTCGACGATAGCGCACCCGAAGCTGTGCCGATTTCGTTGTTAGGTCGCGGCTCAAAGCTCATCGGCGGCACGATTCGCACCGAGGTCCGCCGAGCTGATGCGGAAGCGTTGCTGATCGACGGATTTTTCCCGGTCGTCGCAGCGGAAGCGCGCGCCGAAAAGCGTCGAGCGATGGGCCTACGCGAAATGGGCCTGCCGTACGCGCATGACCCCGCAATTACGCGGCACTTGGCCGAGTTTTTGAGTAGGCACGGCAAAAAGCCAACCGCTGTTTTGTTTAACGGTGGCGTGATGAAAGCGTCGCGGCTACGCAATCGAGTAACTGACGTGTTGCGCACCTGGTGCGGTCACGACTTGAAGATTCTCGGTGGCATTGATCTCGATCTGGCGGTGGCCGCCGGCGCTGCGCATTACGGTAGGATTCGTGCTGGTCATGGCACCCGTGGCGTGCGGATCCGTGGCGGCACGGCGCGTGCGTATTATATCGGCATTGAATCGGCGATGCCGGCGATTCCTGGTTTTGCGCCACCAGTTAAAGCGTTGTGTGTTGCGCCGCAGGGCCTGGAAGAAGGTTCTAAAGTGGAACTTCCCGACGACGAATTAGGCTTAGTCGTTGGCGAAAATGTCACGTTTCGATTTTTTGCTGCAAGCGCGCGAAAAGATGATCTGGCGGGTGCATTGATCGATTTAGCTGCACCGGCAATTGCTGGCACGATCACCGAGCTCGATCCGGTTGAAAAGCTGGTGCCGGTAGATGGTGAACGACGCAGTGGTGATGTGGTGCCGATTCGCCTGGAAGCGCATGTCACTGAAGTGGGTACGTTGGAACTTTGGTGTGCGGCGAGAGATGGGCGAGGGCGTTGGAAATTAGAGTATTCGGTTCGGGAACGAGATGTGTAGATTGTTATTGAGCGTGTTGGTGATGTGAGGGTGGATAGACGACTTTCGGACTTTCAGACTTTCGGACTTTCGGACTGGACCGTCGACACGAGGCCAGCTTTTTTGTGATAGCCGCCCGATTTGCTGCACGGCAGAAATTGTGGTTGCCTGCCCGATCGCGCACGGCCAGCGCCAACTCGGGCGCGGTTAGCGCGCTGGAATGTACGATGGCGCTGGGCTTTTTTCGGCGCTGCCACACTTGATACCGCTCACGAGCTGGCCGTGCAGCGCGGTATGCGAATTCGGTTTGCTGGTAGCGTTATGGGCCGCTGTTCTGTAAATCCGGAAGTCCGAAAGTCCGAAAGTCCGGCAGTCCGAAAGTCCGAAAGTCCGCCAGTCCGCCAGTCCGAAAGTCCGGCGGTCCTGTCGTAGACGGATCGAAAATCCGGCGATGCTAAGCAAACTTGGTGGTGGCATGATGCCAGCGTCGAGGCACCTACC
>JAYWHS010000950.1:0-2399 GCA_043777635.1 Kofleriaceae bacterium
GCGGCGTATGCAGCGACGACGACGTACAAATATATCGGGCCACGTTATGCCCCGGATGACGAAGGTCGTTACGGTTTTCGCGGTTTCAATGAAGTGCAGACGCACGGTGCGTCGGGCGCAGCTACGATAGTTAGATATGGCTACAACATTGATTGGTCAGGGCAGCAGATCGCAACTGTCACAATACCTACTGTTGGGGCCGGCATCACTGCATCCACTTTGGTAAGCAGTGTCAGCACGACCGAGTATCAAGCTTTCACCATGTTTAGCGGTGCGCTCGTCACGTACCATCTTGTGATCAGTCGCAGCTTTGTTTGCACCAATACGCAAACCGAAGATACGTGCAGTAAAAGTGGAATTCCGGCGGCGTTCACCAAAACGGTCACCACGATGGCACCAGCAACGATCGGCGCCATCACCACACCTGCGAATGGCTCACCTGGGCAGCAACTCGGCTGGGTGCCAAACACTTCCCGCTTACAAGGCGCGCAACTTGCTGGGGACGGCGACCGGCTCAGTGAGCAAGATTTCTTTTTGCTTGCTGATGCTAGTAATTATCGGCTGCGTCTAACCCGCAGCGAGAAATATTTTGTCAACGGTGGTGGCAAAACCAAACTTGCGCGCAGCCTCATCGGCTGGGATCCAACGTACAAACAAGCGTTAACGTCGACCGTGTGGTTCGATAGCGGCAGCAGTTCGGCAACGTCGTCGACAGAGTACGACACGGCCACCGGTAACGTGAAAAGCACCAAAAATCCGATTCAACAGGCTGGCGGCTTAACAACCACCTTTGCGTACGACGCTGATCAGCTTTTCGTCACCAAAGAAACTAACGAACTCGGGCATGTTATGGACTATGTTTGGGAACCTGGCACCGGTAGCAAAATTGCAACGATCGGTCCGAATGATCGGACCTGTACCACGTGCCCTGTGTCGCCGACCTCTCCAGCTCGCGAAGAGCGCCGGGTCACGATTGATGCGCTTGGCCGCACGGTCGAATCGAAAGAAACGGTTTCGGACCAAGGTGACGTGTACACGCTGTACCCCGTCGCTACAGCGACCTATAGCAATCCTGATTTGGTCGCGAGTCCCAAAGTGCCAAGCAAGACGTTGCAACAGTCGCTGCTGACCATTGGTGGCACGGTGTGGGTCAAAGGCTTGTCGGAAACCGACGGCCATGGTCGGCCGTTGCGTACAATTTCGTATTCGCAAGGCGCGGCGCCGTTTGATGCGATTACGTCGTACACGTTTGCTAGCGACGGTAAACGCAATACGGTGGCCATGCCGGATCCAACGTTGAACACTGCAGCCACGGTGCGTTATGTGTACTTGTTTGATTCGTTGGGTCGCGCCAAACAATTGCTGCGACCCGATGCCAGCGCAGAAATCGACCGCAGTGGCGCTAAGATTTCGTACGATGGTGTCACCACCACGACCGAAGAAGTACTGGGCCTGGCCGGTGGTAAAGCCTCCAAGAAAATTGCCATCGCCGATACCTTTGGTCGGTTAGTGCAGCTCAAAGAGCGCACGGTAAAAGTCGACGATGCCGGTGGCGATACGTATCAAACTACCAACTACAGCTATGCGCCCGACGACACCATGGCGATGATCGTGGATCCCGAAGGTGTCACCACCTTGCTGACCCACGACTTCGCGGGTCGGCGCACCATGATTGAACGTGCCGGTCGGCAGTGGAAATACACCTACGACAGCAACGGCAATGTGATTTCAGAATTGGTGCCAGGCTCGACCGGGCCACTGGATGTCGCGCAGTTCACCACAACGATGACCTATGATGCGCTCGATCGGGTGGCGACCAAAATGTTGGCGCCGCACTCAATGACGCCCGCCGATGTCGCATTGTTCGGCACGTATAAAACCAACTACACCTGGGATTACGGTGCGCAACGCAAAGGCCGGTTGCGCTACACCCAAGCGTTTGGTGCAGCGACGGGCAGTGGCTCGACGACAGCGACGGTCAGCACCGATTTGCAATATGATGCATGGGGCAACAACACGTTTACCAATCACACATTTAACGGTGCTGGCTTCACCGGCTTGACCCGGCAGTTTGGCCGGCGCTACCAAGTGGGCGGTCGAGAAGTGCTCACCTATTACCGTGACAACGTTGGTGGCAGCGCCAATGAAACGACAGCCACTACGGACTACGATGCCCGCGGTTTGCCGTTGCAAGTAAAGCTCAGCCGCACCGGTATCACTACGCAAGCCGTGGCCGTGCAAACCCGCAACGTCGCTGGCTTGGTCACCAAGCGGCGGACCGATCAGTTGGCGGCGACGGGTACCATGCCGTGGATCGAAAGCAACTGGAATTATGATGTGCTCGCACGCGTGACGTCGCAGACCGTGCAAAAAGGCAGCGTCGGTGGCGGTGCGACGTC
>JAYWHS010000951.1:0-8062 GCA_043777635.1 Kofleriaceae bacterium
TCTCGGCATTTCGGGAGGTGCCCAAGACCGGGGTAATTTTTGTCACGTCGGAGGCCAGTAAACTCGGCTTTTCACCAAGCAAAGATGACTGGTGCAATCTTGGTCAGGGCATGCCGGAAGCCGAAGAATTGCCGGGCGCACCACCCCGGATCACGCAAATCCCAATCATGCCGGGCGATCAAGAATATGCACCCGTTAACGGTATTTGGGAGCTGCGTGAAACCATCGCAGGGCTCTACAACGAACTTTTCCGCAAGGGCATGGGCAGCAAGTACTCAGCCGAAAATGTCGCGGTGTCGGGCGGTGGCCGCACCTCGCTTACCCGGGTAGCGGCCGCGCTTGGCCATATCAACTTAGGGCATTTTTTGCCGGACTACACCGCATACGAAGAACTGCTCGACGTTTTTCGATTGTTCTCGCCAATGCCAATTCTGCTCGAAGCTGACCGTGGCTATCAGTTTTCTGGTGCCGATTTGCGTCGCGAAGTACTGGGCCGAGGCCTCGCTGCTGCGCTGATTTCCAATCCGTCCAACCCGACGGGTAAAGTGATTGGTGGCGCCGATCTGCAAGAGTGGATCGCCGTAGGGCGCGAGCTTGATTGCACGTTAATTTTTGATGAATTTTACTCGCACTACGTGTGGCGTCCAGATTTGGCTGCACAAGGTGGGATCAGCACCGCTGCGCGTTACGTCGAAGATGTGGATCGCGATCCAGTGGTGATCCTCGACGGTTTGACCAAAAACTGGCGCTATCCAGGCTGGCGCGTCACCTGGACGGTAGCGCCCAAAAAAGTTATTGAGGCAATCGGCTCAGCGGGGTCGTTTCTCGACGGCGGTGCAGCCCGTCCGTTGCAGCGCAAAGCGATCGAAATCCTGACGCCGGAAAAAACCCTGGCCGAAACCGCCGCGATTCAGGCCGAGTTCGGTAAAAAGCGCACGCGCATGCTTAACGGCCTGCGTGATTTGGGTTTCACCGTCGATTCTCCGCCCGAAGGTACCTTTTACGTGTGGGCATCGGCGCAACATTTGCCGCCGTCTATCAACGAAGGCATGTCGTTTTTTCGCGCTGCGCTAGAACGCAAAGTCATCGCGGTGCCTGGTGATTTCTTCGATGTTGATCCGGGCAAACGCCGAGGCGGACGCAATTCCCGATTCCGGCGGCATCTGCGCTTTAGTTTTGGCCCAACCATGGCAAAAGTCGATTTGGCGTTACAGCGTTTTGAAGAACTCATCAAAGCTGCCAAGTAGGCTATGGCAGAAACCAAAAAAGCCGCGCCGCCCGAACCTGTCGTAGTGGAGCCGCCTAGCCGGTTACGCCGAATCTTGAAAAAGATTTGGTGGCTGCACAGTTTTTTTGCGTTGTCGTTTGGGGTTGGCGTCATGCTGTTCGCTCGTGCCGGCCTGGCCCACGCCGACAAAGTCATGATGGCGCTGTTGGTGTCGTGGTTGCTGATGTTCGTCGCGTTTCGCTTCATTGTTGGGCCAACCAATCGCCGTGACGGCGAGGGGGTGGGGCGCAAGGGTGTGCGCGTCGTGACCAATTACATCATTAAGCAGTTCTATCAGCAGATGTTCTTTTTTTTGGTGCCGTTGTACGCGTCGAGCGCGACCTGGTCGCTCCAGTCCTTTAACTGGTGGCTCGCGCCGGTGTTGTTGGTCTGCGCCGTCATTTCGACAATGGACTTGGTCTTTGATAATTTCATCATGGAGCGACGCCTGCTAGCAGCGGCAATGTATGGGTTGGCCATGTTTGGGGTGCTCAACGTGATGCTGCCATTGGTTTTTGGCGTGACTCACCTCAGCGGGCTCTTTGTGGCGGCGGCGGCCACCCCGATTTCGGTGGCTATGTTGTCGTTTCCACTTCGCACAGTGTTTTCTGCCAGTGGCAGCATTGTGGTGGTGGTTGGGACCGCCTTGTTACTCGGTGCGGTTTGGATCGGTCGTGAACAGGTGCCGCCAGCGCCGATGGCCATGCCGGTCGCAGCGGTGGGCCATGGTTCACTAGGCTCCTATGAATGCTTGCCTAGCTCGAAGCGCATCATCGCGATGGATCAGCTTGATGGCTTGCGTTGTGGCTCGTTGTTACGGGAACCGGGCGGGCTCAAAGAAGATGTTGTGCACGTGTGGCGTCACAAGTCACTGCGTGTCGAGGTCACGCCGGAGCGCTTGTCCTGCGACGAGGATGGCGTGATTTTTCGAAGCTATTTTCCAGCTGATAAGCTGCCGCTCGATCCGCTTGGCGGTTGGAGCTGCGCGACGTACACCGTTGGCGGCCAGTTGGTTGGTATTAGCCGGTTTACCGTCAAGGCGGCGGCGCAAGCACCGGTAGGGGGCGGCAGCGGTGCTGGCGTGAATGCTGGCAGCGGTTCTGACAGCGGCGCCGGTTCTGGTTCCGGCAGCGCTACTGATTAACGCCGCTAGGTAGTGTCGTCAAAATCCCCTTGGATGCGACGGTCACAGTCGACGCGGGTTTTGCTGGCACTAACCAGTTTCGCTGGTTAGTTTTCCAGTGATTCCATGGTCAGCGCAAACCAGCGTTTGACCGCTTCTTGTTTGGCTTCATCGAGCAGTTCGGTGACTGCTTCAAGCTCGTCGGCATCACAAGGGTCGGCGAACGCTTGCGGCGGCGTCAACACGAACGCAAGTACATCCAATGCACTGCGCGGATCCGGTGAGTAGCCGCTCGAATACAGTGTTTCACTGGGTTGCATGCCAACACACTCACACCACTGCGATCCGTGGGCAAATTTTTTTGTGGGGGGCGGGAGCGCTCCCGGGCATCGAAGCGGCGCTAAAACCTGCCGCGCAACGATGCCGCAGCGCCACCCGACGTCGGTGCCACGTCAATTTTTGGCAATTCGCTGTACGGCCGGTTCAGTACCAAGCCAAAAAATAATCCGCCCACCAACGCGCTGCCGCCCACTGCCATCAGCGAAATACCGACGGTACCTCGCAGTTTCGCGGATTCACGCAAACTGTACAGGCCGTTTTCCGGGTCTTGGTCTTTGAGCTGCTGCTCGGTTGCGCCACGCATGTTCAGGTTGCCAAAGCGCTGATCAAAATCAGACATCAAGCTGCGCCCGCTCAGATACGTCAACAATCCACCCATTGCCATACCGCCGCCAACGCCAGCCACCGTCCATGGGATCCATTTGGGGTACTTGTATTTCGTGATTACCGCATCGGCCAACGGCACCAGTTTAATGGTTTCCCGAAGGGTATCGCCACCCGGCACCACCACCCGCCGTGACACGCCCAGATGGTCTTTAAGTTCCGCGTTGATGGCGTGCTCTTTGGCCAACGTGCGAATTTTTTGCTTGCCTGGGCAGCTCAGCACTGGAGTTCCATCCAAGGTCACTTTGGCACCGACTTGATCGCATGAAAGTTCGATCCAGCCGACCTGGCCCTTGAGCGAGGATTGTAACAACAACGCGGTGTCATACAGCTCCGCCTTGAACGGCGCAGCACCAAACTTGAGGGCGCTTTCGAGTTGCGCCGAAGCGTCCAACGCTTTTTCTAAGCGCACCAAGGAGTTTGCAAGGTTTAGGTGAATGGCAGGGTGGTCCCACAGTTTGAGCGCGTCCTGGTATTTTTCGGCGGCCTTGGTGTAGGCCTGCTGGGCGTACAAATCGTTAGCTTCCAAAAACAGCTTTTGCGCGGCGTCTTGGTTTTCTTGGCTGACGCCGGTTTTCCAGGCATCTTCAGCGCGAGCAGTTGCGGCGGTCAGTAGCAAACCCGCGCAAATACTTGCTGCAATTATCGTAGTTCGACTCATTGGGTTCCTTTCGCGTTGCACATCGTTCGATCGAGGTTAGAGCGAACCGGCCATGCCTTTGAGGCGTGATTGCAATTCGTCATTTTTGGCGCGCGCCGAGGTCAGCAGGCGGTCGGTCTCTTTTTTAGCCGCGACGGCTTCGCGTTGCGCGGTTTCTGCGGCCTTCTGCGCAGCCTCGGCTTGGCGCTTGGCGGCTAACGCTGTGCCAGCCTCGTTTTTGAGCCGAAGATTGGCTTGTTCCAGGCTTTCATTGGCCTGATTCACTTCAACTTGTTTCACGCCGAGCGCGGCTTCTGATTGTTTGAATTTGGCTAAATTGGCCTCGGCCTCTTTGCGCGCGGTTTCGGCTTTGCTGCGCTCGGACTCAACTTGCACAAGTTGTTCGGAAATTTTGCTTTCGGCGGCTTTGGCGCGGTCGGCTTCTTTGGCCGCGATGACGGCTTTGTCTTGCGCCTGCTTATTGGCCGCACGAATCCGCAATACAGAAATCGATCCACCGACGATGATCAAGCCTAACGTAACGAACACTGCGGCTAAGGTTGCGAATCGACGTTTTTTAGCTTTTTGAGTTTGCGCGCCAACGGCGGCGAGAAATTCGCGTTCGATGCTCGCTAGGTCGAGGACGTGACGTTGGGCGATACCTAACGCTTCTGCTGCGGTATCCCCACGCCATAACAATCCCGGTTCACGGTTGCGTGAGGCCCATTGTTTGGAGGCATTGCCTAGTTCAAATAGAAATCCGCGCAGCGACTGCGAGTCTTCAAGCCAGCGCTTGAGTGTCGGCCACTCGGTGATCAACGCTTCATGGACGATTTCGACGGTCTCCACCGACGATCCGGCCGTGGCGTCGGTCATTGATGCAATCAGCCGGGCCCGCACCAAGTGATCGATGATGCGGGCACTCTGTTCAGGATCCTGGGCCAACGAAATAAGTTCTTGGCGGTCGACAATCGCGCGCGTGCCTTCGGGGGTAACCAAGCGGGTCAAAACCGCACGCAACAGCGGTTGGCTCTGCGATGGAATGGCTGCGATGACTTCATCGGCGTGCCGAGAAAATGCGCCACCAACGCCCCCCATTGCGACATAGGCCGCACGGCTAAGTACGTTGCGGTTGCGATCGCGGGTGTCCCAGAGTTTTGCTGCGGCGAATTGCAACAGCGGCAGGGCGCCGCGCGAGCCTTGAATCGACCGCAACATTTCATCGGGTATCGCTGTGTCTTCGAAAACATAGCCGGCGATTTCGGCAGGCCGCACCAATGCATCGCGCAGGTTGTCGGTGTCGGGTGCCGACAAAAAGAACAAACCGCGCGACAGCTCTGATAGAAAATACTTGTGACCGCCCAGGCGATCAAGAAAGTCGGCGCGCATCGACATCACGACTCGGACCGGCGCACTCGGATCGTCGGCGGCCGCAAGCAGGGCGGCTAAAAATGTTTTCTGCTCACGTTCATTGTCGCACAACGTAAAAAGTTCTTCGAGTTGATCCACGACTAACAACACATGCTGCCGGGTCCGCTTCGCGTGAGCCCGCAGTTCCACGCCGAATAGGCCCGGCGAATCTTCGAGCTGCATGAGTAAATGCGTCACTCGGCCAGGGTCGTCAGAGAAATCAGAAAGCGCCGCAGCCAAGCTCGACAGCGGTGAGCGTCCGGGTCGTATCACTTTTACATCCCATTGACCGCCGGCAGTTTGCCGGACTGCGGGCACGACGCCAGCGTGTACAAACGATGATTTGCCGACGCCGGATGGACCAACCACCGCAAGCAGTGGCCACGCATCCAATTGCCCGACCGCAGTCCGAATCTCGGCGCTGCGGCCGAAGAAATATTTTGCATCGTTTTCGCCGAATGCTGCGAGTCCGCGATACGGACAGTAGTCTTCGCCTCGTTCATTCGACGGTGCGTTGAACGACACTAAGTCAGTTAACAGCTCAGCAGCCGATTGATAACGCTGTTGTTTTGCTTTGGCCAGGCATCTATCGATGATGCGGACCAACGCTTTGGGTAGCCCAGGGTCACGCACGCCGATGCTGGTCAACGGCGTTGCCAAGTCGGTGAGCCGCGCCTTGAGTTTTTCCGGAGCCATCGACCCGGCGGGATGAATCGACAGCAGCGCGCGCCAGAACATAATGCCGACCGCCCAAATGTCGGATGTATGATCCACCGCAGCGGCACCCCATTGCTCCGGACTCATATAGGGCAACGTACCGACCAACGCTCCATTGGCGCTAAATGTTACGTAATTGTCCGTGGCAACTTGTGCCGCGCGCGGCGTCGGGGATGGCCCATCAGCTTGTTGTGCGAGGCCAGATGCGCCCGGTTGGGTGCCGCGCTTTGATGCACCAGGTTGGGTGCCTTCGACGCTGGAGCTACCGCTTACATGATCGGGGAACTCGCCTTCGCCGTGGTTGATATTGAATAGTTTTGCAACACCGAAGTCGAGCACCTTGACCACGCCACGTTCGGTGATGAAGATGTTGCTTGGTTTGAGATCGCGGTGCACGATGCCGTGCTCGTGGGCGCGTTCGAGCGCGCGCACCACCGAGATCATGAGCTCAACAATTTGCCGTGGGGTCTGCTTGGTTTCAAGTACCTGCGTTAAGGTTTTGCCTTCGAGGTATTCGAGCACCATGAACGGCAAGCCTTCATGTTCATCAACTTCGAAAATCGCAACGATATTTTCGTGCTCACAACGTGCCGTAGCACGCGCTTCAATCATGAAACGTGCGACAAAACTCGGATCGTCGTTAAGCAAAAACTTAATGGCGACTTTACGGCCCAGCTTGGTGTCACGCGCGAGAAAGACTTGGCCCATGCCGCCACGCGCAATTTCCCGAATCATTTCGAAACGGCCGATGCGCAACACGCCTTCAAAAGACAACGGTTGCCGTGAATTTGATTTTTTTCGAGGCGTCGCCGAGGCAACTTGTGGCCCATGATCGGCGGGACCGGGCCGCGCTGGCGTTGCATAATCCGAGCCGAGCAAAGCCGTGCGGTCGTCGGTGCCATCTGGCGGCTCCAGCGCTGTCCCCATGCAAGTAGGCTAACATAAATTAACGTAACCACTTGCCGCATCGAGGTGATCTGATGCGCTTGCGCAACGTGTAGGTGTCACGCTGGCGATGTAGTAGGGCTTGGGTGCTTACAAGTTACTCAATGCTCATCCGAGGACGGAGTCGGTCGATTGCTTGCGCATGGATGCGACTGGCCCACGATTTGGAGACTCCCAGTTCAGCGCCGGCAGCGTCGAGGGTTTTGCCTTCGTAATAGTGTTTGGTTAGCAGCGCTTGCTGTTTTTCTGGAAGCGCGGCAATGGCGGCTCGCAGTTGTTCGTGTTGTTGTTGCGTGGCTATCGTGGCTTCAGCGTTGGGCGAAGCGCTTGCTGGCTCGAAGCCCTTTTCACGGGCCGCATCGAGCGATGTTAGGTACACCGTCTTGATCGCCGCCATCGCATCGCGGACTTTGGCTAAGGCCTCGGCGGTACTGGCAACACTCGTCGCAGCGGCAGTGCCTTGTTGTGTTGCGCTGCGTTCGGCGTTGCCGCGCTGCTCCAAGTACTCGGCGGCCGAACGCAACGCCAACAATTGCGCATATTGCCGACGCGAAATCGGTGTTGCTCGGCGGACGCCATCCATAATTGCGCCATAAACTCGATACCAGGCAAACGTTGCAAATGACGCTCCGGTGTCAGGCTTAAAACGCTGCGCGGCTTCCACCAGCCCGACGCGGCCCCATGCTTCCAGTTCGTCAAATTCAATGTGGCCGCGCACGCGTGGAAAGATCACCGCAGCGGCTTTACGGGCAACTTCAAGATGCGCGGTTACCAGTTCATTGGTTTGCAACGGAGCCAACACCATGCCACTTGCGATGCTAACACCGGTCAAAGCAATGCGACGCACACCGTGAGCGTAATTGTTGTGTTAGCGTGCCGTCGTGGCGCAATTCACCTCGCTGCGGGATACGGATATTGCAATGATCGCGGCTGCGTACCACTTGGGCGCGGTGCAGTCGTGGCAGGCCCTCGCAGTCGGCACAGTCAATTCTAACTTTGCACTCAGCACCGACCGTGGTCGGTATTTTGTGCGCATCAACGAAGGCAAAACCCTCGCCGATGTTGAATGGGAAGCCGCGTTGTTGGCGGCACTGGCCAAGGCTGGCGTCGCGATCGCGCCTTTGTGTCTAACTGCCGAGCAACGGGTCACACTGCCGTTGTTGGCTGGCGGCGAGGCTACGTATATTTCAGTATTCCCTTGGCTGCCGGGCCGGCACCTCGCCGCCGATGACGTCGA
>JAYWHS010000952.1:0-8050 GCA_043777635.1 Kofleriaceae bacterium
GGCGTTGATGCGCAATATCTTGAGCTTGTGGCTGAGCTTTCGAAGTTGCAATTGGTGTACTTGCATCTGCTTGATCACAGTGCGCAAGGTGCGCCGCCAGTGCCGGCGGAGCTTAAACAATCGCTGCGCAAAGCGTTCGCTGGGGTGATGATGTTGTGTGGCGGTTATGACCGCGACAGCGCCGAGGCTGATATCCAGGCTGGCAAAGCAGACTTGATTGCATTTGGTCGGCCGTTTATTAGCAACCCGGATTTAGTCGCGCGCTTGCACACCGGCGCAGCGTTGAGCCCGGCCGACCCGTCGACATTCTATACCCCGGGTGCCAAGGGCTACACTGACTACGGTACCGCCTCAGCGTAATCCTGTGACATCTCAGACCAGCGCGCTGGCGGGTTTTTTAGGCAAGCGCAGCCTCCAATGGCGGCCTGTTCAAGAAGTAACGCCTTTGCGATCGGGTGCCGAGGCCTATCCCGCGATGCTGGCCGCAATCGCCGGCGCGACCCGTTCGATCTTATTTGAAATATATATTTTCGCCGATGATCGTATTGGCCGGCGCTTTGCTTCGGCACTTTGTGAACGCGCGGCGGCTGGTGTTCGCGTACGGCTTATTTACGATTCGGTCGGCAGTTTTAGGTTTGCCTTGCGCGACTCGCTTGAGGCTGCCGGTGTTCAAGTTGTAGAGTTTCATCCAGTTGCGCCATGGCGTAAGCGGTTTAATCTTTCACACCGCGACCATCGAAAAATCATGGTGGTCGACGACGAGGTTGGCTTTGTTGGCGGCATCAACATCGGCGAGGATTACGCAGAACTCAATGACGGCGGCAAAGGTTGGCATGATTTGCACTGCCGGCTGCGTGGCGAGATTGTAATTGATCTGGCGCGGTCATTTCGGCGTACCTGGATCCACAATGGTGGTGCGATGTATGATGCGCCCTTGTTGCCATCCGCGCACCGTTCGCGGGCGGTCACGCCACCGGCCATTCGGCTGTTGGAAAACGGGCCACTCAAGAGTCTTGCGATCCGCGCGTCGTATTTGCGGGCCATTGCCAAAGCGCGGGTTCACGTACAATTACAAAACGCGTATTTTTTGCCAGATCGCAGCGTCCGTGCAGCGCTGATTCGTGCGCGCAAACGCGGTGTTGCAGTGACGATCATTGTGCCGGGCCGCTCCGATATGCGCTCGGTGCAGTGGGCCTCGCTGTATGTATTCCGGCGTTTGACTCCGCATGGTGTCCGGGTATTGCGCTGGCGCGGCCCGATGATGCATGCAAAATCTGCGGTGGTTGATGCCAGTTGGTCGAAGATCGGCAGCTACAATCTCGATGCGCGCAGTTTACGATACAACCTCGAAGTTGCGGTTGAAATCGTTTCGGCCACCACCGGGGCCGAAATGGCCGATGCGTTTACCCGCGACGCCGCCAACTGCGATGAATTTTCACAAGCCGAATGGCGCGCGTTGCCTTGGTATCACAAAGCTCTGGCTTGGTTGATGTATCGGTTTCGCCGGTGGATGTAGGGTTGAAGAGGCGCCCCGACTTTTTACGAATGGATTGCGTGCTCGGACTCGGGGCCCGGGACTCGGACGACCGGATTCCGACGACGGCTAATGGGTGAACGGGTGGCTCACGGCAGCTCCGGAGGGAGCGAACGGGAGCCTGCGCGGGTGCACTGCGGCTGGCCGCGCGGCGCGGAGGTTTGTGCTGGCGCGTTGCCTGATGCGCCGCCGTCGCGTCGCGGGCAGGTTGCGCATTTGATGGCGAAGACTGACAGAGGGGTATCGATGTCGGTGACGGTATCATGTCCGGTTTTCGGACATAACTTTTTTAGATTGATAAATTTTTCTTCGATTTATATTGACGTGTTTTTTAGTCGAAGAATTGCAGTACCTACGAGTAGCGCGTGAAACCCCGTGCAAGGCGGCGAGGTGGGCGACACGGATCGATCGGCTGGGTCGGCGGATATTTTTGGTTGCAGCGATGTTTCGTGGCGTAGTGCGGCAGCGGTAGCCCTGAAAAAACAGGTGATAGAGTGTTTTCATGCAAGAGAGTGCAAAGGTGAAGGTGGCCATTAATGTCGATGCGCTGGGGGAACGGATTACTGAAATGTCAGCGCATATCGACGCTGCGATGCATCGTTTGTTGACGGCAATTCGTGAATTTGATAGTGCGTCGGGCTGGCATGTGCAAGGTGCATTGTCGTGTGCACATTGGTTAGCGTGGCGAGTAGGCTGGGATTTGCGGACGGCACGCGAACGAGTGCGAGTTGCACGCAAGTTGGCGGAGTTGCCGCTGGTCGACGAAGAATTACGAAATGGTGCAATGTCGTATTCGCAAGCCAGGGCTATTTCTCGGGTGGCTACGGCGGAGAATGAGGAGCTCTGGGTCGCGTATGCCAAACGCATGCCAGCGTCTCAGCTGGATATATTGTGCAGGTCGTATGAGAACGTGCAGGCGTATGATCAAGCAGACGGGTCGGAGTCTGGGGTGACGGCCGGGGCAGGACTTGCTGCACAGGTTGCCGCGCAGCGCACAGTGACGCGGCGTACGCTCGATAACGTTATGGTGAAGTTTGAAATTGTAGTTGCCAGCGACGAAGCGGCGATCGTTTGGGCCGCGCTCAATGCTGGGATTGCAAAAGCACCTGCAGCGACAGCACCAACTTCGGCAGCACCAACTCTGGCGGCACAGGCTACTTCGGAACCAGGTTCCGCAAGTTCGTCGACGGTTGACCAGACTCCCGCGGAACCATCGGATCTCGCGATGATGGCAGATGGCGAAGTCATTGCGACGGCAACCGCGAGACGCTTGTGCTGCGACGCCGGCGTGGTGGTCGCTCACATCGATCCGAAAGGCCAGCCGCTGTCTGTTGGCCGCAAAACTCGCACAGTTTCCGCTGCAATCAAACGGGCATCGCACAGCCGCTGCGTCGACGGCCATCACATTGAGCACTGGGCCAACGGCGGTGCAACGGCGTTGTCGAATCTCATGCTGTTATGTAGCGCCCACCATACGCTGCTGCACGAAGGCGGCTGCCGAGTCGAAGCCAACAGTACGAATGGCTGGGATTTCTTCGACCATCGCAACCGGCGCATCGAATCACAACCAGCTCGCACACCATCAAGCGATGTTGGCGCACGACATGGTCTCGCTGCGCTGCACGATGCCCACGCGGCGCTCGCCATCACAGCCAATACCAACGCATCAAAGTGGACCGGCGAGCCGATCGACTACCCGCGCTGCATCGACTACCTGGTGTGAGCAGCGGCGGACTTGCATGCGACCAACAGCACGGACGCAGGGGTCGGTACCGGTGCGGGACGGTCATCGCACCTGTGACGAATCTTCAGCGCTAGGGTGTTAGCGTCGGTGCTTTGCTTGGTGCTGTTTTGCCGTCATTGTTCACGGGCGCGCCGAGCTTTTGCACGAGCGCGTTGCACCAGCGTTGGATTTCGCCGAGGTCGCCGGCTTTGGCTGCGCCGGAGTCGATCTCCGCGAGAGGTACTAGTGGGCTGAGTTGATCAACGACAATGTTGCGCGCTGCTGCATCGAGGCGCGGTAACAGGTAGGCGAGGGTAATCGCATCGTCGGCGTTTGGTGTGCGCCAACGGTCCGGTGCAATCGGCACACCGGCCGCGACATCGGCGGCGATCGTTACCAAGTAGCCACTGCCAGCGGTGATCAACGGTACGCCGGTGTCCAGGTTGGGCGCCAACTGCGCAGTGTAACCAGCTGGCACAACGACCGCGCCAAATTTTGATGTCAACTCGACATTGCCACTCATCACCGTGAGTTCGCCGACGCCGGCCCGGTTGATGGTCACATCGTATTCACAGCCTAAGTCGATCGCGGTTGCAGCCGCAGTTTCAACGACAAACAAGCGCGGTGGTGCCACCACGGTGGCGTGCATGCGGCCATGGCGCAACGCTAGGCGGTGCTCGCGAATGCTGGTGGTGACCAAGGTGATTTCACTGCCGGGTGCAATCTCGGCTTTGCCGATGTTCGCGATGGTTAGTTCCATGGCGGTGCGGCCGACAGTAATGGTTTCGCCGATCGGCAGGTGGCCTTGCAGCGATGCATGTGAGCCACACGACACATCGCTGCTCGACGCAAAGGCAAAGCCCGAGGCGGCGTCGGTACATGGATTCTTTTTGCCGCCTTTCATCAGCAGCAACAGCGCTGCGACACAAAGTCCCGCGCTGCAAATACCAGCCGCTAGCAGCACCGGAGATTGCCGGCCGCTTCGTGAGCGTGCGTTGCGTGCTTCTTGCGCCGAAATCGGTTGATCGCGGCGTTCACGCGCCAGCCGCATTTCATCGAGTGGCGCGGTGTGGGCTAATGGCGTGAGGTCTTTTTGCATCGCTGCGATATCGGCGTCGGGCGTACCCGTGCCGTCCCACAGAAAATCGTCTTCGGGTTTGTTCATACGGCCTCCGAACGTGGGGTTAGCGCAGCGCGCAGCAGCTCCATGCCACGATGTAAATTAACGCGGACCGAACCGGGGGCTAAGCCGGTGCGTTCGGCAATCTCAGGTCCGGTCAAATCTTCGAGTAAGCGCATAATCAGGGTTTCGCGGTAGGCGTCGGGCAGCGTTAGTAGTGCTTGTAGCACTCGATTGGCATCGGCGCTGGGACTGCTGTTTTCAGCGACTGCGGTGGTCGAACTGATCGCCGTCAGAGTGTGGCGTTGGCCGGCTTGGCGGGCTCGTTTACGCAGGTGATCGATGGCGGTGTTGCGCGCGATGCTCATCAGCCAGCCTGGGAACGCAGCGGCATCTTCGACGTCGGCGAGGCTACGCAGTGCAGCGACGAAAACATCTTGTACCAAGTCGGCAGCGTCGGCATAGCGGGCATGCGCGAGCACGACAGCGTGCACTGCACGGTGAAATCGAGCATACAACTCCGCAGTTGCCACTCGATCGCCACGTTGAGCAGCGCGCACTAGATCGGCCAGTTCCATGGACGCAGTGTCGGGGTTGGCGCAGCGCGCGGCAAGGGATGGCACCTTGCAAAGACGCAACTCGTGACAATCTGTTAACCACGAATCAGCTATTCAGCTGTCATCTTCGGAATTCGCAACGCGAAAATGATGTAGGGCACGCGTGCACAATGGCCGATTACGGCCACCGTACTTTGTAGATTTCCCAGCTTTGTCTTGGTGTTGAAAGTTTGCCACTTTTTGCCACCAAGTGACGACGTGCCTCAGTCAATTGGCGGTTTCCTGACTGGGCAGCGTCGCTGTGCAGTGAGAAAAGATATTTCGCGCGCTGAGAACTGGCATCGGTATTGCTGAGCTCCGCACTACCCCAAATGGAGCACCACTAGCTTATGCAACCTTTCGCTTCACAACAGTTTCCGTCACGGCAACGAGGCCAACCTCGGCTTGTTGGTCTTTTGGTCTCGCTGCTGGTTGGCTGGCCTGCAATCGCGGCAGCACAACGCAGCGAGGTGCCAGCGCCACACACCGTAACCACGCCATCGCGATTGGATAATTTTCCTGGCACCTTCAACGCCGCCATGGTGGAACCTGGGCATTGGACACTTGATGTGTTGCCATTTCCAAGCCTGCACTACGGCTTGCACGCCGATGCAACCGTACGAGTTGGCTTGGTGCAGCTCGCCGCATTCGTCAAAGGCTACGGTTTTTCCGGGGAGTTGCGCTACCGCATCTGGCATCAACGCAGCACCTCGGTGGTGGCATCTTTTGCTGGCTCGTTGATGCACCTAAATATCAAAGTGCCGGTATCGGAGGAAATGGTCGAAGGTAGCCTGGAAAATCAGGTGGTATATGCAACCAGTCAAGACGTGCGCAGCGCGCAAGTCAGCGTTACCGGTGAGCACCGATGGTCGCCCCGTTTGGCGACGGCGATCACCTTGCTCGCCGGTGGACTGGTGCTGGCGAACGAACAGCCGTATAAGCCCGATTCAAAAATCGTCGTGCGCACCACATCCGCGCTGCAAGGTGCCGGGATCATGCTGTCGCAATTGTATTTCCCTGCGCGATGGTTTGGCGTCGACGCCGGTGTCGGCATCACGCCGTACTTTGATGCCAGCGTAACCAGCGCAGGTGGCGGGGCCGGCATTGACTTAACCAGGTTGGCCAGTTCGCGCGCTGGCTTGAGTGGCCGATTCAATTTGCACTTTCGTACACGTCACTGGCTGACCACCTTAGGCGCCGTGGTTTTGCCACCCTACATTCCAGTCCCGGTGATCGGAGTTTCACGCTCATGGTAAATCACAAAAATCTTATGGTCGCGTTTGGCGTCAGCAGTGCGTTGTCGCTGATGGCTTGCGTTGAAACTGACTCATCTTCCACACCTTTTATCGTCGAAGTTTTGGCATTTTCCGGGAATGACGCTACCACCGGTGCAGGCATCTATGCGTTGCGGCCGGTGGAATTGCCAGCGCTGTTATCGGTTGATCCGCTGTTTGATCCGGACTTTCGTTTTATCGCTGAACCTATCGTTGATTTTGCCGCGTTGAACAAAATTACCGACCCAGACCTACTGCTAACCGCTGTGCGTCGCGGTCCCACTTATGTGCCTCGCTTGCGTAACATCGACGGGACGCTGGTGCCGCGTGACTTACTTTCGCTGCAAACCATGTCAGCCTACGTCGCGTTACGTAACGCCGCTGATGCAATTCCAGACGCAACTGGCTTGCCTCGAACCTCAATTATCCCTACCGGCGGTTTGCAAGTCTGGGTGAAACCGGTATTTGTCGATGGCGCTGCGTCGTCACGGATGGAAACCAATGCGTTTTACCTGGCGTACACCAACACGTTTGGCTTGCTTGATTTCTCCTCGTTAGAACGTCGGCCGCTCGGTGCGTTGACGCCCGTGGTCACTCACGAATTTGGCCATCATCTATTTCATCGTAGCTTTACCGAGGCTGATGGGCTTTGTGATGAGTTCGGTGCCGGCGGCAACTATGCTGGGCGCTTTGGCAACGAACTCGCGATTGCCGGTATCAATGAGGGCTTCGCTGACTGGATCGCGTTTGTTATCGTCGGTTCAACCAATACACTGTCCGATGCATTCGCCACGGAAATCGCCGATCCGGGCGAGCGCGCAATCGATACTCGGTTACCGAGTGCAACCAAGTTTACCTTTGATTCAATTTTGACGTGTACCGGTGATTTTTATTGCATCGGAACGTTGTTTGCACGATCGCTGTTCGAGGCGTTTGTGGCGCGCGGCGGTGATCCAAATGATCGCACCCAGCGCATGGCGGCCAGTCGTAGTGTGTTTGCGTCGGTCAAAGCCGCACCGCAACAGATGCGCACAAAAATGTGGTCGCGGCCCGCGATCATCTGCGACACAAAACGGTCCAACGAAATTGACGCTACCGTGCTTAGCGGATTTCTCGGTGCCTTCGTAGCGAACCTACCGGCGAGCGAGCGCGCGAGTGTGTGTGAACGTTTTATCGTAAACTTCGGTGCCGTTGGATTTGCCAGCGAATTCCGCGGGGCTTGTTTATGAAGAAATATATTCCGGTCCTGTTCGTCACGCTCGTCGGCGTCATCACGAGCAGCCGCCGTGCGCATGCTGACGGCATGGTAAATCCCTTTGCGATCGGGTTAGCGCCTTCCGCCTACAATTTGGAAACCGGCAGTTGGGGGCTGGCACCGGAGCTGATTGGGTATGGCTACATCCATCTCGATGGGCCGGTGTTTGCTCGGGTTGGTGCACGGCTTGGTAGCCGTGGGTACATCGAGCGTGACATGCCGACCGACTTAAACATCCGCGAACGTGAAGTCTCGCTTGCTGGCGACGTCGGCCTTGTCCGCCAAGGGGCCGTGGTGCCGAGTCTGAGCTTGCAAGTTGGCCTTGCTCGCCGTTGGTTTGATGTCACGGCAACAGACATTGATGTTTCGATGTCTAGGTTTGGCCGCAGTGAGTGGCTACCGATGGTTTCAATGCAAGCCGGCCTTGGCCTGCCGCTAACCAAGCGTTTACTGGTTGAGCCATTTGTACGGTTTGAAACGGTGGTTAGCGACACGCGGCTAGGTTTGCGTTGGGGCGTTGAGGCCACGTTGGCGTTCTACTAAAGATG
>JAYWHS010000953.1:0-2392 GCA_043777635.1 Kofleriaceae bacterium
CACGGTGGCCGCATGCTTGTCACGCTGGCGCGCAAGCTGATTCGCCACCCAGCTGGCAACTGCGATGGCCACGACCTCTGGCACTGACGCGTTCAGTCCGGTGGCTGTCGCGGTCGGTCCATTTTTTGCTTTGGATTATGGCATGTTCATTGCTGTGTTTACAGGCATGCCCCTCATCAATCACGCCTCTCATCTTACTCGCTGCGCTCACTTGATGGCCGTGTTGGCGACGACCTTGTTCGCAACAACACAACTTGCTCAAGCCGATGTGCCGGTGGCAGAAAGCAAAGCTATTGCCGACGTGAATGTTTTTTGTTCAGCGATTGCAGCGGTGAAACAAGACTTTGATAAAACTGCGAACCCCAGGATAGCGAGCATCGAAGCCATATTTGAACGGGTCCAGGCAGCGCGCAGCCTCGAATATGATCTCAGCGGTGAGATGGACGATGCGCGCCAATCAGTAGAAAATGCCAACCATCAAGCGGCCAACTGGCGTCCGCGATTTGATGCTTACCAGGCCGCACGGAACAAATTCCAGACATGCCGAGACAAATACGACGATAAGCTCGCCGAGCGAATTGAAGATCGGCTTGAACAACTGAAAAGTGCAGCCAACGTTCAAGCCGAGGTACAGCAAGCCGCCGTCGATGTTGGACAGCCTGCCCTCCCGGTTGACACAAATGCAGCCCTTGCGGCGCGCGTCGTCAAAGTGAAACGCGACGAAAACATGGTGGTGGCGGACGGTGAGTCGCTACGGGTTTTTGCAATTGCCCATGCAGATCGTTTTGTTTTCTTGCGCGCGCCCATTGTGCATAATCAATACGATGTCCGCACGCCGGCCCGTACCATCCCGCGTGGTGAAGCGGTCCTGATCATCGATGCCCCCGATGAAGATAATGCCAGCGACAAGCTCACAATCATGACCATTGATGGTTTCGAAATGGAGCTCCCATCGCTGAGCTTGCTGGGCAAACCGGTCGCCAAAGCAAACGTGATGCCGCTGCAAGCTTCATGGCTATCAGTGGCAACCAAATCCGGCCACGGCGGCTACGGTGACATTGTCGACGTCTACGATCAAGGGGCTGCCCTGTACGGCCCTCCGGCCTTCTTGAAACTTGCGCCGGCCGACGCCAACGTCGACGTTTTTCTAGCCCTGCGTGACAAAACATTGGCATGTTATGACCGGGTGATGGCCAAGCTCGATCCGAGTGGTCAGCGTAGCAAATTTAATTTGGTCACAGGGACCCACGTCGAAGCCTTGAATGCAGTCTACGACCGCCAAGCCTGCACCAAATGCAACTGCAAAGGCCTCAATGCCAAGCAACGAGCGTTAGCCAAGAGTCTGTTGGCCCCCCTACAACAAATCGAATTCAAACGTTACAAACCGATCGTGGACCGCGTCACCCAATTGTTCGCGCACTGATCAACACGTTCCAGCGGCTCGGCCGCGCTGCACTGCAATACCTGCACAGACCCAGCAGTTCGTGCGACAATGCAGGGATGGCGCGATTACGGAACGTCCTGGTTGTCGGACTATTGAGCTTGGTAGGCCTTGGCAGTGTCGGTTCGTTCGCCGGTTGCACCCAGCAGGGCACGCTGTTGGAAGTGCCGGCCAGTGCTACCACCGCAACCAGCTATGAAGTGTTTTGGTTCAACGAAACCAATAGTGGCAAGGCCAACGGTGCGCCATGTGTTGGCTTTGATGGCCCGGGACCGCTCAAAGCGATGTACGTCGACCGCATCATCGATGATGCCACCGCACAAGGGCCGCAACCGTTACCTAACGACTTTGCCAAAAACGGCCTCACGATTCTGGTGACGGGGACCAACTCCGCACGCGTCGCAGTCGCCTTACTCAACGGTGATCAAGTCGTCGGGATCGCAGACTCATTAACGCCGGTCAACGTATCCGACACGACGTTGCGGCGCTACCCGCTCGCGACAACCGTGACAACCAACGCAACCGAGTACCGCCCAGGGTTCAAAGATGTGCTTGGCACACACGCCAGTGTATTGCGTTTTGCACCAAACGATTCGGTAGTTGAATTTCGCATTACCTCCGAAGGCAGCATGGACTTCGACGGAGACAGGTTCCCGGTCGCGTTCGACAATCAATGCCCGCTAGTAAACGGCAGGTTCAACAAGGACGCCGATTGTGACGACCTCAATGCCGCACGCTTTCCGCAGGACAACGTCGACACGACTTGCGGCGCCGCCACGGACCTCGATTGCAAATTCAACAAGGTTGCCGCAACCGCGTGTACCGTGCTGGTCGAGCCGCCGACACCAGCGAAAGCGTGTAAACTGGGCCTGCAAAATTGCAGCGACAATGAGTCTGGGCAATGCGAGATATTGCCCGCTGCACCTGAGGTCAACTTGGGAGCCAACTACT
>JAYWHS010000954.1:0-2386 GCA_043777635.1 Kofleriaceae bacterium
TGTAGCTCCAGCCAAGGCGCCAGGCTCAGGCAGCAGTACCACCGAAATCGTCGTGCCTTTACCTACCGTACTCTCAACGTCGATGCGGCCGCCGTGCTCCACCACAATGCTGTGGCAGGTGGCCAGGCCGAGGCCGGTACCACGTTTCTTAGTTGTGAAGAACAGATCAAAAATTTGCGCTTGCTGCTCGGGCGGAATACCAGGCCCAGTATCGGTGACCGCAACGATGCTTGCGCCAGCGTGTTCGCGCACCGCGACGGTGACGGTCTTGTCGCCTTGCGCCGCGGCGTCGGCCGCATTACGAATCAGATTCCAAATTACTTGGCGCAGCTTGCCTGGGTCACCGCGAGTTGGACGTTCGCCGTCGCTAACCATGACAATCTGGACTTCAACCAGACTGCGATCTTGTTGGGCGACTTGCACGGTTTCGGCAACCAAGGTGGTGAGGTCAAATTCAATAATCTCGCGTGGGCGCGGGTTGGCGTAGTCGAGCAAGTCGGTAATCAGGCCGTTGAGTCGGTCAATTTCCCGCGTCACAATGGCCATCAGCGCTCGATCATCGTCGGAAACCTGCGGGGCTTCACGCAATAACTCGATAGAACCTGAGATTGCCGCAAGTGGATTGCGAATTTCGTGGGCGACGCCGGCGGCCAATTGTCCGACGGTCGCAAGCCGTTCGGCCCGGCGAACATGCAGCTCCATCCGGCGCAGTTCGGTTAAGTCCTGAAAATTGACGACCCGGCCGATTTCGCTGTGGGCCGCGTCGAACAGTGTAGAAACCGAGACGCCTAACGTCTTGGGTCGATGTTGTACATTGACGAGTAAGTCGCCACGTCGCAACTCACCGCCGGGTTGCGCCTGAATCTTCACCGACAATCCTGGCAAAATCGTTTCTACCGATTGCCCGTGTACGGTGGCGCTATCGCATTGCAGGATTTCGGCAGCTGCGGTGTTGATAGTCAACACGTTGCCGTGTTTGTCGAGGGTGACTAGTCCCGAGGATAGTGACTGCACGATATCTTGGTGCAGTGAATACAACTGCCCAACCGTTCGCCGCTCGGTCTCCAGTGACATCGCGGCACGCTCCAGTTGATCGCCAAAGATGTACCCAAATGCACCAACGCCGAGTAAGGCTGCAAAATTACCGCTTAACGCGCGAAGAAAATCGCCGGTGCTAAGTTCAGCTGGCAGCAGTTGACCCGCTAGCGGTAACTCAAAGACGTTGTGCCACGACAACAAGCCGACCAAACAAAAAGCGCCGATAGCGGCGACGGTTGCGACCACGGCACCGCGTCGGTACAGCAGGGCGCCTGCGGCTACGATCGACAGCGCGTACAGCAATACGTAAGGGCTCTTGGCACCGCCAGTTAGGTAAACCATGGCCGAGGTAATTGGAATATCCAAGGCAATTTGGGTACGTGCGATGCGAGCTGGGTCGATGCGTCGACGCAACGCTAGGCCATAGCCGATATTGCAGCCCAGCGTCAGGGTGACCACCGCCGAGAGCATCCAAATTGCCGACGATGGGATTCGCGGAGTATTTGAGGCAACCCAAATACTGACGCCGAGGGCACCACTTAGAACCAAGGTGCGGAGCAGCGCGAGCCACGCGAAGCGGCGGCGTAAATCGACTTGTTCGTTCCGATCTGCTGACGGCGCGACAACGAGCGTTTGCGCAACCGAGTTGCTGGGGGCAGCAACGGTACTAGCCACCTTGAATATTGCCAGCCAGTTTAAAGATTGGCAGGTACATCGCGATGATCAAGCCACCAACTACAATGCCGAGAAACGCCATCATGATCGGTTCAATCAAGGACGTCATCGACGACACCGCAGTATCAACTTCTTCTTCGTAGAAGTCGGCGACTTTTTGCAACATTTGATCCATTGCGCCGGTTTGTTCACCGACGCCGATCATTTGCACCACCATCGACGGGAATACTTTGCTCTCCATCAACGGGCCGGCCATATCATGGCCTTCCGAAATCTTGGCGCGGGCTTTCATGATGCCGCGTTGCACCACGCGATTGCCGGCGGTTTTGCCGCAAATTTCCAAGGCGTCAAGAATTGGCACACCGGAAGCGAGCAGGGTGCCTAGCGTGCGCGTGAAGCGAGCAACTACGATCTTGCGCAACAGCGGCCCAATCACCGGCAAGCGTAACATCACTTGGTCAAACGCTTCGTGGCCGCCTTCGGTGCGGCGCAGAAACGTGAGGCCCACGATCGAACCGATGATACCGAGGAAGATCATCCACCACTTCGAAACGAAGAAGTGCGAAATATTGATGACCACCTGGGTTGGGCCTGGCAGCGTAGCGTTGCCGAAGTCTTTGTACATCGCTTCGAAGGTTGGAATAACCTTGATCATCATCACCGCGATGACACC
>JAYWHS010000955.1:0-8021 GCA_043777635.1 Kofleriaceae bacterium
CGTGAATTTGGCGAAGCCTTTCACCGACTGACATTTCGTGATCGCCGCCGTCAAGGTCGTTTTGCCGTGGTCAACGTGACCAATGGTCCCGATGTTCACGTGCGGCTTGTTACGGACAAATTTCTCTTTCGACATGACTGCGGATCTCCTGAACTCAGACGGTTAGTTGCGGCTAGCTAGTTGCGATGCGGCGAAAATTCGTCGCGAATTTGCTTGGGTACGGGTTGATAGTGATCGAATCGGAGGGAGCAAGTTGCGCGTCCACGGGTCTTTGACCGAAGGTCAGTCGAGTACCCAAACATGGAAGCCATAGGAACGAAACAGGCGCAGGTCTGTACACCAGGACGGCCGGTGATTCCAGTGATCTTTCCGCGTCTCGCATGTAAATCTGCAATAACTTCACCTAAACAGTCATCCGGAGTGACTACTTCGACGAACATGACTGGCTCCAACAGAGCTGGGAGCGCTTCCATAAGCGCTTGTGTAGTCGCTTTGAATGCTGCGGTTTTGTACGCAGCGTTACAAGACTCGACAGCGTGATATGCGCCGCCGGTGATCTCGACTTCGACATCCGTGGTTGGGTGTGACGATACAACGCCACGCTCTAAAGCTTCGTAGACGCCGCTTTCAACCGCAGCGTGGAACTCCGAGGGGATGCTATCGGTGGGCGCGTTCATGGTCACTACAACGCCTGCTCCAGCTGCGCGTGGCGTGACCCGCACGGTCACTTCGGCGAATTCGGCTCGCACTCCCGCCGGACGACGGATCGTCACGGTGGCAGTTGCTGTGGTGGCAATGGTTTCACGGTAAGCCACGGCGGCCCTGCCCGATTCACACGGCACATGAAATTCGCGGCGAATTCGCTCGACCGCGATTTCCAAGTGCAGCTCGCCGAGCCCGAACAACAAAGTACGGCCGGTTTCATGGTCGATCCCGGTGCGTAACGATGGATCTTCATCAACGAGGGTCGCGACTGCATTGGCTAATCGAGGTTGGTCTTCGGCGCGCTCGGCTTCGATCGCCAACGCGATTACCGCTGGCGGGATCGCGATGGCCGGAAGTTCGTAGCGCAAACCAGCCGGGTATAGCGTGTCACCAGTAGCCACTGCACCGCCGACCATTGCGCCGATCATGCCTTCGGTTAACTCTTGGACGTTCTCGGTGGTGTTGGCTTGGACTCGAACCAGGCCCTCGACCAACACGTCGTTTCCGGTACGGCTGTTGATTACGCGGTCGCCGGTTTTCACCGTGCCGCGATACACCCGAATGAAGGCCAAGCGGCCCATGGATGTACGCATTAGTTTGAAAACTTGAGCCACTACCGCTGGGCCCGGCAACTCGCCGGTACGAACATCTGCGGCCGATGGCAACACATCGATGATCGCGTTGAGCAATGGCTCGATGCCGATGTAGCGCTTGGCAGCACCGAGCAACGCTGGCACGATGCGTCCGGCCACTGTCGCGCGCCGCAACGCCGCTGTGATTGCCGCATTGCTGGCATTGCCAGCAAGATAAAGCTCAAGTAGTTGGTCGTCGTGTTCAGCGATGCTTTCAAGCATGTGCTCACGCGCAGCTGCGCTGGTTTTGGCCAAATCGCTTGGCAGCATGGCAATGTTTTCGCCGTTGGCCAAATAGCCACGTTGCTCGATCAAGTCGAAAACGCCGATGAATTCTCCAGCGGCGTTGTGAATTGGACTTTGCACCAATACGGGATTGCAACCCAGGCGTTGGCGGATCTGCTCAATCGTGCCCGGCACGTCAGCCCCAACGCGATCACACTTATTGAGAAATGCGATGCGGGGTAAGCCAATGCGATTGGCCTGATGCCACACCGCTTCGCTTTGTGGTTGCACACCTTCAACTGCGCAGAACAATGCGACAGCGCCGTCGAGGACGCGCAGCGAGCGTTCAACCTCCATGGCGAAGTCAACATGCCCTGGCGTATCCACTAGATGTACCAGATGGCCGCGCCACAACAACGTCGTTGCAGCGGCGGTGATGCTGATGCCACGTTCCTGCTCCTGGGTCATCCAGTCAGTGAACGTGGTGCCATCATCGACTTCGCCGACGCGTCCGATTGCGCCGGCACAGTGCAAGATCCGCTCGGTGGCGGTGGTCTTGCCTGCGTCGACGTGTGCGACGATGCCGAGGTTGCGGATCTGCGCGGGTGCCCACGTTGGGACAGGAACTGAATTTCGAGAGCTAACCCGCATGGTGATGTTCGAGAGAATTCGAAAGCACGCGGGGCACCGACGGCAAGCCGTCAGTTGCGACTCTAGTCAGCATACAGCGAACTGTATGGGGACTAGGGATAGAGCTTGTCGGTTCGGCATCAACTTAAGGGACACCGCCTCACAAGCCCCGCAGGCAAATAGCTTCGATTTCTGTTCTCGTCTCCTCGGGTTAGATAAAAAAGCAAAGCGCCCAGAGCGGGCGCCAAGTGTACGTCTGAAGCCAGACGCGTGCTGTTACCAGCGGTAGTGTGCGAACGCTTTATTAGCGTCAGCCATTTTGTGCACGTCTTCACGCTTCTTAACCGCGTTACCGCGATTTTGGGCGGCATCGACAATTTCATTGGCGAGGCGGTCCATCATGGTGCGCTCATTGCGACCACGAGCGTACTCAGTCAACCAACGCATGCCTAACGCCATCGAGCGATTAGGACGAACGTCAACTGGCACTTGGTATGTAGAACCACCGACGCGGCGGCTCTTGACTTCAACGCGTGGGCGAACGTTCGCCAATGCGCGGTCCCACACCTTCAACGGATCGTCTTTTGCGCGTTCTGCGACCATGTCGAGAGCGCCGTAAACGATTCCTTCTGCAACGGCTTTTTTGCCGTCCATCATGATGATGTTGACGAACTGCGTAATCCGACGACGGACATCCAACGGAGCGTCCGTGAACTTTGGATCCGGTAGAACAACGCGCTTTGGTACTTCACCTTTACGTGGCATAACTTCCTCTTACCTGACTCAAGCTTATTTCGGACGTTTCGCGCCGTATTTCGAGCGCGATTGCTTACGGTTCGCAACACCAGTGGTGTCGAGGGTGCCGCGAATGATGTGGTATCGAACGCCTGGAAGGTCTTTAACACGACCGCCACGAATCAACACAACCGAGTGCTCTTGCAGGTTGTGACCTTCGCCGGGAATGTACGACGTGACTTCCATCTGATTGGTCAAACGCACGCGAGCGACCTTGCGCAGCGCCGAGTTTGGCTTTTTCGGCGTGGTGGTATACACGCGGGTGCAAACGCCACGCTTTTGTGGGCATTGCTTGAGTGCAGGAGATGCACTCTTAACTCGGACCTTCTCGCGTCCTCGTCGGACTAACTGATTAATTGTAGGCATGTGGACCGCTGGAGCAAAGGACGATTACAGTTACAAAAAAAACTTGGCCTGGGCCAAAGGAACCGCGTGATTCTATGGATCGCGGGCTTTCTGTCAAGCGCCTTGTGTTGCCAATGCTCAGGATTGTGGCAGGAAAGCCTGCGAACCCTGCGAATTCTGACAGGATCCCGCTCAAAAACAGCCCGGACGCATACTTGTGTCAGCTGGGCTCGTGGAAGGCAGAATCTCGCGAAGGTACTTATATTCATCATCACAGAACACCCCAGGCCCGAGCTGTTGTAGCTCCGCCCGCTCCAGAAACGGCCGGTCGCCACCAGAATCCATCAAGCGATTGGGCTCATCGCCACTATCGTGAAAGCCATCCATGAATGGATTCGCCAAGCCCAAGGAGTGGCCAATTTCGTGGGCCAGAGTCCCGCCAATCAGATTGCCTAAGACATAAATGGCACAGGGGATTCGATCTTTGCGGTTGCCGACGGGGCAAGACTCTCCCGACGTGAGCGCAGCGATGGTGCCGCCCAAGTCGCTCGATGCCACCGGACTGCCGCCGCGATCGCTGCGGAATTCGTCAAAAATCTTGTCAAACACCGGATCGGCACCAGCCACTGACTTGGTCAATTTGCCAGGGTTGAGCGAGAAGCCCAACATCGACCGAACGAAGACCCCGCCAAAACCTGGGTAGCCGTCTTGTTGGGTCACGGCATTGACCCCGCCTAGCCGGTCGTACAAGCGCAGGTTGCCATTATCTTTGCCAGGTGAGTTGTCGTAGCCAAATAGCCCCAAGCCGTTAGGATCGACGCCGTGCAGCTCGACATGCTCGTAAAGTGCAAAGTCGGTCGGGACCACGGTTCGAAAATCCATGTTAACTCCGGCATAGGCGCGGTTCACCACGGTCAAAATTCGTTCGCGCACTCGGCTATCGACGGCCCGCATCCCAAAATCTCGCAGGCCTTCAACGTAGTCCGGCCGGAAGTCGAGAAACACGACCTGTTTGATAGGTGCAATGGCCAGCGTAACGGCAGTGCTGCGACCCACCACCGTTTTGCCTTGGTAAATCGTCGTTGGGCGAATCGTGCCGGAAAAGGTGCCGGTGTCTTTGCGCAAATCGATAGCCATACCGAGCGCATCGTCGGTATTTACGACATAGCGAACCAGTTTGCCCGCTGCGAATTCGGGAATGAGGGTCATCGCCACCGGCGCCTGCGCACCATCGGCGCGCATGAATGTGCCGTTGAGATCGAGCTCGGTTGACGCGCCGGCTTCGCCACCGACAAAACCGCCACCTTCGATATTTACGAACTGACCTAGGCTCACCGCCGTTGGACTGACGCGAAAAACCTGGGATTCCACGAGATCAAACGTCACATCCACTGGATCAGCAGCTTCAGGACCGCTTGGCATCTTATTGACGACCTCAACACTGCCAACGAACTGCCCAGCTTCAATCCCTGCGATTTTTGGCGAAAAGGCAAAAATCGCATTGCGACGCGACAGCGCGACGGTGTTGCTCAACGGCACTTCAATGGCCGGTACTGGGTCACACGGCCCAGTACCGCCACGTTGAAAACAACCAGTCAACCGTGCAACTGACTTGCCTTCGTTGCCACCGAGGAGAAAATCATCACCTTCGACCAAAATCTGTTCATTGACGAAGATGACGCCGCTGTTTTGAATGCGCGTGATCGACGGCAACAGTTTCTGCCGGAACTGGAGCGTTAAATTAAGCGCTGGGGTCTTGTATCGTTGGCCGTTCACTTCCGACACGACTTCCACCGTCGCGGTACCGGCAAAATCCACATCACCACCCACTAAATCGATAGTCGAAGCATCGATCGCAGCGGTCATGGTGTCGAAATCGACAAATGCGACCTCGAGATTTATATCGACGGGACTGCCATTTGCCGTCCCTACCAAATGCAGCGTCGAAGCGCCCCATTCGATATCCACGAATGAATCACCGGTTAACACCAAGCTGGTGCCGGGAATGACCTTGGTAGGGCCAACGGCTGACAACCGCAGCGATTCGAGGCCAACGTCGGGGGGCTCAGAGCTAGCGCACCCTGCACCGCCGGCACCCCCGCCTAAAGCGAGCGCGGTAAAAATCGCCAACTTGGTCGGCCATGCCCAAACCCGGACATCTGACATTCGATTCGCCATGATTAAATCTTGGTAATGGAAATTGAGTACGGTGCTGATGATGCTGCATAGCCAGTAACCACAAAGTAGTAGTCACAGCCGGTCGGGCCTGGACAGCCGGTGGTGATCGTTTGCTGCGTGGTTTCGTTCGAAACCGCACCTTGGCCAAACTCGCTTGCACAGGTAGTTGGGTCGGCCTCACTGCAAGGAGTTTGGTCAACGCCTACATCGTTGTAGAAGTGCAGATCGAGGTCTTGAGTGGCGTTGGTTTGGTTAAACGTCAAAACCACCTTGATCGTATCGCCGTTGACGAATCGAACCCGATACCAGTCATCGTCGTTCGGACAAATCTGATTGCTCGCAGCGGTGTGCGGCAGGGTTAGTGGGTTACTGCTGACCTTCGGCCGGGCCTGGCTGCGACTGTCATCATCTTCGATGGCGTCATCGACGCAGGTTGAACAGGTCTCGGCGATTGTGGCGTAGTCAAATAGGTACGCGTTGCGGGCGTAGCCGTAGCCATAGACGCGCGTGTAGTAGGTGCCGGCAGGCAAACATTTCGTAATCATTTCGCTCGCTGCACGGGAGGTGGACGAGGTAATTCGAGTGCCATCGGAGCGATAGAGTCCCAGATCGAGGTCGGTGCTGGCCTCGCCAGCGATTTCCAAGTTCACCCGCGACGCAGCCGCCAGCTTGATTTTATACCAATCGTCATCGGCCAGGGTAGTGCTGCCAGTGCGTGGGCAACTAACCATGTCGTACAGATCTGGCACCAACTCTGGCTGCGCTGACGCTTGGCTGCGTGAGTCGTTTTCTTCGAAGGTATCGTCTTGGCACATCGCGCCAATCGCCGAACAAGAACCGCTTACCGGCACACACTGCTTGGCCATCGCACCGTCGACAGACGACACGGCCGACGACGAACAAGTGTATCCAGCCGCGCACGCGGTGGTGCACGCCTGCAAGCAGAACGCATCGCCGCTGCTGCCAACCCGCACACACAAATCGCCATCGCCGCCACATTGCCGATCACCCGAGCAAGCGTTGCACAACCCGGCATCTCCGGTACCCGTGCTGGTGACCTTCATCAAAAACGTGTTGGAGGTGGTTACGTGATCGCAGTTGCCCATCGTATCGTCATCGTCGTCGGCGACAATGATGTAATACAGATTGGCTGACGCGCCCGAGGCTTGGTCGAACACCGGGTTTGGAATGCTGGCTGCCCAGGTGCCGCTTTGCATGTTGCCGCTCGTGAGCGCCATCGTGATTTGAGTCATCTGGCTCAAGTCTGGCGGCGCGCTTGGCGACGTTGTCGAATAATAAAGCAACGGTGCTTGCTTGAGCCCTAGGTCGTCGGAAATCGTTGCGGTAATAGGCAAATCGAGAATCGTGTTGGCGTTTTGCGCGGAATGAACAATCGCAGGGCTTTCACCCGGGCAATCAGGACGGACCCGGCCGCGCAGCACTAACAGGTAATTCTTCATCGACTTCGGATTTTCCAAGTCATCAGCCGACAACGTGAGCGTGTAGCGAGATTCAGCGTCGACTTGAGCCTGGGTCGGACACCAGCGCCATTCCGCAGTCGTGCCATCAACGGCCATCAGCGTGGCGTTTTCGATCAATGGTTCTTCTTGGGCGATCTCAACTTGGGCCGTGTCTTGATCTTCGACGACGATGTTCAGGTCGATACAATCGGTGCGGGTTAAATCAATGGTGGTGCCACTACCCAATGGTTCGCGAAAGATCGGTGCGCTTTCCGACCCGATCGACGACTTAATCGTAACCTTGACCGTTGTCTTGGTATCGTTATCTCCGTCGGAAACGATGAAATCGAAATTCCAATCGCCGATGTCGGACGCAACCGGTGTCCAACGAAAAATTCCGCTGTCGGTTGGCGTCCGCGCCACCGTGGCCCGAGTGTCGAGCCCTGGCACATCCGATGTAAAACGGTAACTGAGCTTGTCACCGTCGAGGTCGACGCCGCGCAATTCGACTTTAAGTTCGACACCGACCTGACCGACCTGATCGCCTAGCGGTTCAAAGGTCGGCGCGGCGCCGCCGCCACAGCCTGTGCTGGCGACAACTGTACCCGTTACCATCATGCAGAATGCCAAAATTGTCGCGATCGGTGACCGACCGTGGGGTGCTAAGATCATGAGATTCCTCCGACTCTGGCAACAGAGTACCAGCACTAGCCAATAGATGTGCAACAATTGCGCCGGTGTTACCTGCAATGTGCGGTAAGCTCAGCGCCGGATGCGGATTGTAAAGCTGCGGCTGAAAACAGCTCAGGAATGGGAAGCCTACTGCGGTAGCGGCGACCAAGGGTTGTTCGTGCCTAGTACGACGCATGTGCCGCCAGGCGAAGACGTGATTGTCGAAATTGGATCGGCGCTGCTACCCAATGATGTCATGGTGCGAGGCCGAGTTGAATCGTGGCGGCCCGCCCTGCCCCGCGCGCGGGTCCGTGCAGGTGCAGATCTGTCATTTGCAGAGGACGAGCAAAAGAAGATCGCTTTTGTCAGCGAAGTTATG
>JAYWHS010000956.1:0-8016 GCA_043777635.1 Kofleriaceae bacterium
AGTGCAGTGGATCGATCACGCAATCGCTTTGATTTTGGGTTAGTAGCGCAACCGAGATATGAACGCGGGTTTGATCGACGTAGTCGCCTAAGGCGGCACGCAGCTGCTGGTGCAACTGTGTTGCGGTTAGTTCGGGGGCATGCGCGGCCAATGTTACAAACGCACCCAAGGCGGTGCCACCCAGCAGTGCGCTTGATGTTGCTGCGCCGTGAATTTCCAACGCTAACACGGCAACCCGATCGCCATCGATATGCCAACTGTGTTCGACATAGCCACCGTCGGTGCTTGGTGCCTTGTGCCCCAACACATCCCATGCAGCATTGGGCGCTGCGGTGCTGGCCCACTCGGCTTGTTCGCGCAGGGCCTTCGCGAGTTCAAGGTCGCGATCGTGAATGGAAGCAGCCAATGATTGTTGCAACAACACCGCCCGTGCACCAGCGCGGCTCACCGCTTCGGCCGTCCGAGCCACAAAGAATCGTTCGGTGTCAGGCATGGCCCGCGGTTGGTCAAATTTGGCTACGATGAAGCCCCAGAGTTGCTCTTTTGCGACGATTGGCATCCAGAGATCCCAGCCGCCTTGTTTCACAAAGGTTTCAAGTTCGGTGCGCCGTTCGCCGACCAGCATGGTTGCCAAATCGGCTTCCGCAAGCGCGTCACGATGGCGTAAAAACCACGGCACCAACGTCGGCGCAAGGGTTGCCACGGGCGTATCGTGCATATTGCAAAGTTGGTGGCCTTGCATGCGCAGCAGTTGGCATGCAGCGATCCGAAGATAGTTTTGCCACAGCGTTTGCACCGCACGTTCGAGGCCGGGTAACTCTTGATGTTCGGGCAGTGTAACCGCCCACGCAGTGACCGCTTCTGCAACTAACGGCTCGCTCACGAGTGCGCCACCTGCGGCCCAGCGTCGCGCAAACGTCACTGCTAGCACCAACACTGTCGCTGATATCAACGCCTTACTTAAATCTGAAAAGCTACCGAAAATGCTGGCGACACTGGCCACGGTGAGTGCAACGCCGCCAGCCAACAGCACTGCCGCTTCGATCGCAGTCGGCGCATCGAAGCCGCGTCGGCGCAGCAGGTCGCTGTTACGGATGAGGTGAATCGCAATGAGCGCGCAAATAATGGCAGGAAACCAAGCGAGCGGAAACCAGCCGGCGACGCCGTATGCCAGCAGCGCATCTGCTAACCCAAATGTGCCCAACACGAGGATGGCCACCAACATCCGTAACGCCCGATTGCGTTCATGGCCCGGCATGGCCCGTCGGATCACAAACACACCTACGCCGGCCCACACCGCAACCATCCCAATGTGTGGAGCCATCAATGGCCCGCTGAGTGAATAGTAGATTCCCGACGGCAGCAACCGCACATCACGAATGATCAGATCGGTGGTCCAGGTCACGACCATCGACACCATGCCGACCAAGCCGGCACTGCGCACGACCCACCGTTGTCGTTCAAGTTGGCCGCTTGCGCCGAGTAGTAACAGCAGGACCGATGGCCCAATCAGCGATACCGGGCCGTTGCCGAGGCGCAACAATTGTCGTGCTGCTGCCGGCTCGTGAAACAGCGCGGCCAGGGCCGAGCACATGGCCCAAGGCAATGACCCCGCCACGGCACCGAGCACACCGATGCGCATAACTCGATCACCTCGGCTGAGCATGGTGTGAATGGCGATCCCAATCAGCAAAACTGCTAGCAGCAGATAGGGCAGCGACAACCAGGTCCAACGCACGCGCTGGTACGCTACCGCGAATCGGTGAGGCTACCGCGCAATGCGCCGTGAAAATCTGCATAGATTTGGTGGCCGTGGCACAATGCCTCCCTTGTCACGCCGTACCCCACGATTTCGCATCGCACTGTCCGCTACCGTGAGTTCACTGCTTGGTGGCCAACGGTTGGTGTGTTTAACCCGCGATGTTTCGGCCGACGGCATTAGCCTTGATACGATTGCTCGGTTTGATGTAGGTACGCGGGTTTCGGTTGCCCTACTTGATGTTGAAGCAGGCAGCGTAGTCGACGTGATTGCTGAAGTTGCACGGATCACCGACGGTGCCCACGCCGCGCTCGGTCTGCGGGTGCTCGAACCATCGTTTGAATGGAAATCGTTGATCAGTCGAATTGGGCAAAGCGCCTCGCAGGTGCCGGAGCGTCGCCAGAAGCGTCGTCGCGTGCTGGTGGTCGGCGATGATCAGCGGCAGCGCGGTGCGATGGCGTTGTACGTAACTAGCGGTTGGGATGTGCTGTTCGCATCGGACACCGAGAGCGTGAAAGATGCTTTGGCCAACGGCGCGCTCGACGCTGTGATTGCCGAACTGGACAGTGATCCGGCCGCCAACGGGCCATCGTCATGGATGGTGATTTGCGAGCTCATGGCTCAGTGTCGACGCTCGCAGCCAGCGGCACGCCGTATTGTGCGCGGCTCGACGCGTGGCGGTGATTTTGACACTCAACTCGTGCATCGATTTGTTGATCGCGACGCCGGCCTCGACGCGCTGGTTGACGCCTTGACCGCAGACATCAAGATTTCCTAACGCGGCTACAGTAGCTGTTGATAGGCCGACGTTAACGCGCGAAATTTAGCTTCGAGCTCGTGGCGTTGCGGCTGCGAAATGTGTGGTTGCAGATCAGGATGCACCGAGCGCACCAAGCGATGATAGGCACGCTTGATGGTATCGGCATCCGCACCGTCGGCAACCCCAAGCACCCGAGCTGCAAGGCCGCGATTGAGTGGCGCAGTTTGATGTGGTGCGCTGCGTTCGGCGGTAACTCCGCTGTGATCGAGCTCGCCGATACTGTTGGTGAAATGCAGAAACGCAAGCAGCCGGAATCGTGGCGTGCGCGCCAACGGCCAGATCTGATCGAGTCGTCGTGGCACCGCCATCGCGGCCACCATGCGTCGATCTGCTTCATCAAGGGTCATTCCGCGTAGGGCTTCGCTGCGTAGGACCAGCCGTGCGCCGGCAAATTGCCGAACCAAACGATCGGCAAGCACTCCGTCGACTTGGGCTTCGAGATGTTGGCGAACCCAGGCTGCTAACGGCAACTCACGACTGCGACCGCCAGGTGGGTAGGCCACCGTACCACCGTCAAATTCGATCTGAAGCGTGTGGTTGCGATTGGTATTGATCAATCGGGCTAAGCGCAGGCCTGCGATATTTGCGGCGTTGCTGGCTTCGGCCACAACCACCGAGCCTCGGCGCAGCACCAAGACATCCCGTCGGCCGCGCGGATCATCAATCGACAAGACGCCGCTGGCAAGTGACCGGCCCAAACGGAACCAGTAACCAGGCAATACACCCGCAGCGACCATCGTCATCGTCGGGGCAGTTTCAGTGTCGGCTTGCACCCTACACTTGTAACCAAGGCTAGGTGATGCGGCAAATTTTTGGCACTGTCGGGTAGCTCAACGCTCACATATCAAACAGCCATGCTGCCGAGGCAGCACGAGCCGTTATATTTCACATGAAGCCAGCTTTGCGACGTTCAGTGATGAAGTCGACCACGGTGGTGTGGACGTCTTCGCGGAAATTTACGTGCCCCGCTGCGATTTCGCGCAAGGCAGTTACCGCAGGTTTGTTGTCGCATTCGACGATGGGGGCCGAACCGCGCGCCAATTGCCGAGCGCGTTCGGCGGCCAACACCACCAGCGCAAAGCGGTTAGGTACTTGATCTAAACAATCTTCAACAGTTACGCGTGCCATGGGACTCCGTTTCGAAGGCCTGCAAGGTACTCGACTGGTTTCGCAAGTCAATGATCTACGAGAACGATCCCACATCGGATCCAAGAAGTTAGCAATTTTAGTAGGTTAGCGATTGCCCGTGTGTCGCGAAGTTGTCCTTGTATTGGCCGTCGTTGGCGTCTAACGTTGACGCTCATCCCGGGGCTCGGCAAGGCCGCGAGTTGACTTAACTTATGACAACACAAATCGCGACTGCCGCGCCACCGGTGCGGCCACCTGTACATATCGAGATTGATTGGGATGCGTTGGAAATTGCGGTCGAGCGCAATGCGCCCGATTCCGATAGTTACCTCGATCTCACCACCGGCCGCGTGCTCACGATCACTGAAGGCGATCCTGAAGCGGTGGTGCAGCGCGAAAACGTCACCGTCAACATTCGAAATTTTTTGCGAGTCGAGCCCGCGTCGTCGCGCGAACAATATCGCTGGATGGAACGTTTTGTGTTGTCGGTCACCGATGAACCGCTGCGCGAACGCCTGATCATTTCGATCGATGGCAAAGGCGCATTTCGTCGCTTCAAAGATGTATTGCTTGGATTTCCGGTTGATCGCGAGCGCTGGTTTTCGTATCGCGCTGAACTGCTGCATTGGCATATTCACAACTGGCTTGAGCAGCACAACATCTTTGGCAACAACGTGCCGCCGTGGGGCGCTGCGGCCCCGCCAGTTGAATTGCCGATGGTGGCCAAGCCGCTACCGGCAGGCAGCGAAACCCCTGGCGAAGCCTTGCGTCGCCACGGGCGTGAATTGATTGATGCACTACCCGCGATTGATTTGCCAACCGCCAATGCCTTCCTGGAATTTCTCAAGCAACGCGCCACCGACGCCGCGATCGACGACGACAAGTAGCAGCGAGGAATCAACGACTAGATGCCGTTAGGGCTTGGCATCGGCGGCGGGGCATTCAGTGCTGCAAGCCCGTGCCGACAACGGATTGGTTTCGTTGCACAGACTGGTGCAGTAGCTGGCTTTGTCGTTGAAACATTTTTGCCCAGTGTGCGTGCCGTTGTAGCTGTGATTGTAGCAGTACGACTGTGACTGACCGTTGCCATGAATTGAAACCGACGCGCCGGCAGTGACGCCGCCATACACGCCACCGGTTGGCTGCGGTGGGGGCACATAGGCATCGTCGGTGAGATGCTCATTGAGTTGCTCGTCGCTGCCGTAGTAATCAGGTTGCGGTTGCGGCTCTTGCGGTTGCACCTCTTGCGGCGGCTCTACCGCCGCTGGCTGCGCATACATCGGCTGCGGATTGTTAGCTGGGACATAACAGGAGCCAACGAGCACCAGCGCGATCATCCACGGTTGTTTCATGGGCGCAGTGTACAGCGAAAGTTCAGGCCCGCGATATCTCGGTAGTTTCACAAGCCATCCGCAGGCGAAATTTCCTCGTACTCACGCTCCGATATGGCACCGACGACAATTTTAAAATGTTGCGCACGCAAATGATCGCGCAGCCAAACCCGTGGTGATGCGCTGAGATCCGTAACTTCCACATCATCCGGGCGTGGCGTGCCGGTGCCGTAACGATTTTGGATTGACGCTAGCAGTTGTTGCTTCACCGCGACGCTGTTGCCGTACGGCAATATAAAGACGTAGCCTTTCACACGATTGCGGCGATCAATGGCAAACCCAAGCGTGAGCACCGTTTGACCGGGCACCATGATGCTGCCGCTGCGTGCGATGACCACGTGATGCGCCTCGTCGATTTCTTCGACCAGTTGTAGTTGCCACACCCCAGGGCCAGCTTCGGCTTGGGCTTGATACGCGGCAAGCAACTCGGGCCAGGATGCGCCGAGTAAGCGTTTGCTTTCAAACGACCAGGTGCCTTTGGCTGCCTGCAATGTGGTCGCAACTGACTTGTAAGGGGCAACGTTGATGGTTTTGTTGTCGAGCTTCACCACCAGGCCACGCGCTTCATCGCGCCACACCGAAACGCCGGCTTCATCTTCAGGGTTACCCAGTGCAGCGCCGAGTGTTGCGGCAACGGCGGCGCGCTCGTCTGCACATTCAAGGTTCGCGTGCATTTTTTGTTTGCGCCCGCTCGGTGCACCGAGGCCGACCGCGCCGCTAGCTGGTTGTAAAATTCCTGCGACGACTAACCAGGCGGCGGCCGATTGGTAACTGAGACTCGAAACATAGTCGTTGCGAAACATGGGCCAAGGTTCGCTGACCGTAACGGCGAGCCCGCGGTCGCGGTTAACCCAGCGGCCACAAGCGTCGGGCTTGCCCCAGGCAACTTGCAGGATTGGGTGCACGTCGACGCTGGTGAGCAGTTCCCACCGAACTACCGCGAGCGAAGTCGGGTCATCCATAAAAAATAACTGGGTGCCTGGGACCGACGTGTCGCTGCAATGCCCGAAACTTTGACCGCATCGATACAGCGCTACGCCCTGTTTTTTGATTGCATCAGGTGTGAGGCCTACAGGGTTAACGTCTTTGAGTTCCCGCGGCAATCGCGGAGCGTTACCGAACCACGCTGCATTTAGTTCGCGCGGTGCGGCATTAGGTGCGGGGACCTGCGCTTTGTGCGCCGCAGCGTCGGCTGCTGCAACTGGCTCGGAGGGGGCATGCACCGGCTCGCGGGCACGCGGCTGCGGCTCTTGGTTTTGCCGATTACGACACGCACTGAACGAGGCCATTGCGACAACTACCCCAAACCATGTACGGCAATTCATAGCGTCCTTTTCCAGCCCTCACCGGCCGTTGCAATCTTAGCCTCGTCGGGCTTGTTGATACAGCGCAAGATATTCGGCGTTCATGCGTTCGGCTGAAAAGCGGGCATGCGCGGTTTTGCGCGCAGTTGCACCCATGGCCCGGCTGCGGGCACGGTCGGCCATCAGCTCGGCCAGCGCATTGCGCATGGCGACTTCGTCGACAGCGACTAATTTGCCGGTGCTATCTTCGTCGACCACCGACGGTAACCCGCCAACTTCAGTGGCCACGATGGGCAACCCAGCTGACATCGCTTCGGGCACCACCAACGGTAAACCCTCAGACGTCGACGATAATGCAAATACATCGAAGGCTGGCATGATGCGCGGCACGTCCATGCGCCGGCCGGTGATGACGACAAAGCGTGGCTCAGGCAGCCGGGCTACCGCCGCTTCGATATCGGCGCGCGACGGGCCATCGCCCACAATCACCAATCGGCATTGCGACGACAACATCGGCGCCATCGCGCGAATCAACATGCTTTGATTTTTGAACTCGTCGAGCCGGCCCACCGTGCCGACGACCCAGGCGTCTCCCAAGCCAAGTTCGGCTCGGGTTTCGGCACGCAATTTGGCATCGGGAACGTAGCGTTCGAGGCGAATTCCGTTGGTGATCGTGCGCAGCTTCGCGGGTTGACAGTCATGCTGCGCCAGTGCTTGCTCAGCGGTGATATCAGACACTGCGACAAAAAAATGCACACATTGCGCTGCCACTCGGCGCAGCGCACGGTTGCTGAAATTCGCTGGGTTGCGGCCATGTTTGGTATGGATTGCAGCAGCGCCAATAATCCGCGCCGCTGGCGCTGCGTAAATTAACGGCATTGGATTGTGGGTGTGGACGACGTCAACACCACGCTTGCGCAGCGCAACACCAATGCGGGTACTCAGCGTTGGGTCGAGCCCATGCGCACGTTTCTCACAGTGTAAAATGTCGACGCCGGCGGCAGTGAATTCTTGGGCCAGCACGCCATCCGGTTGTGGTGCCAACGACATCACTGCGACGCGATGGCCAGCGGCTTTTTGCCCGATCGCTAGGTCGAGCGCAACGCGCTCTTGGCCGCCAACACCGAATGATGACAATACATGAACGATCGACAAACTCACGCTAACACACGTACCGCGCGGCCCACTAGTTACGCAAGCGGCGCTGGCCTCGGCATAAACTACCTCGCCGTGGCACTGGTCAGTAAACGCAGCGAGCTCTACAATCCTGGCACATGGGCGCCCAGTGGGAAGACGAAGAAGCGTTGCTCGGCTCGATTGGCCTGCGCGCCGTCGGTGACGACTTGGCACCGCTGCGGGCGGCGGCCACCCGGGTAGCGCGCCACATCGCTACTCACAAGCTTGGCGTGGTTGGCTTTGTGCCGACCGACGACTTGGTCGCCACGCCAGCGGTGCTCATTCATTTAGGGCTAGCGCTGGTCGAGCTCACCGGTGCAACCGTGGCTGTAGTTGACGCCAATGTGCGCTATCCCGCACTGGCGGCCCTGAGTAAAGGCGCCAGCCGCGATCATGATGAATCGGTGTTTTCCACCCGCTGGTTGCGCGGCTCATTGG
>JAYWHS010000957.1:0-8004 GCA_043777635.1 Kofleriaceae bacterium
TAGGCCCAAGTGCGTACATGGTTGCGTACATGACCAAAGGGCTGCGTACACAAACGCCATGGGCACCACCGAAACGGCCACCCGGTAAGCGTTTTACCGTCGTCGAAGTGGAATCACTCAAAGCAGGACCGCGACCCTATCGCCTCTCGGGTGGTGACGGGTTGGTGCTCGAAGTGGCACCGTCCGGCTCGAAGCTTTGGCGCTTTCGGTATCGGCACGGTGGAGGCAAGGAATCACTCCTAAGCTTGGGGCCCTATCCCGAGGTGTCGCTAGCCACAGCGGCCCAAAAAGTCCGCGATGCGCGCAGCCAGCTGCACAACGGGGGAGATCCCGCGACCGATCGAGCCGATGACAAGGCCGGCGAAGCCAACACCCTGGCCGCGTTGGCCGCTCGGTGGCTTGAAAAAACCTCGTCAACTCGCACCGAGCGGGCGAACTTGAAGATCTCGCGTGGCTTGGACCGGCATGTTTTCCCAAGGCTTGGCCGGTTGCCGTTTCGCGACATCACCGCACAGCGCGCCTTGCCGGTGTTTGAGGCGATGGCTGAAGATGGCTTGATCCATACCGCCAAGGTGCTGCTTAGCGCCTGCAATGCGATTGCGGCCTACGCTGCAACGCGTGGTGTGGGCAGCGGTGAAACCTTCCGGCCGATCGGCAAGCAATTGCCTACCGAGCGGATTCGACATCATGCCGCACTGGTTGAGCCGCGTTTGTTCGAGGGCTTGTTGCGTGCGATCGAATCGGACACAGGCGGCTTACTCGTGCGCGAGGCGTTTCGTTTTTTGGCGTTGACGTTCGTTCGTCCCGGCGAGTTGCGCAACATGCAATGGAGCGGCGTAAAGTGGGACTTGCGCGAGTGGCACTTGGTGAGCACCGACAAGAAAGAGCGGCGCGATCACATCGTGCCGCTTTGCACGCAATCGATCGCGCTGTTGCAACGCCTCAAAGAATTGGAACTTGCCGGTCCGCTTGTGTTCGGTGCGCGCGGTGGCACCCGGCCATTGAGCGATGCCACACTAACCGTGGCGCTCGATCGCTTGGGGTTCCGCGGAGTTCATGCGGCCCATGGTTTCCGCGCCTCGGCGCGCACGATCTTGGATGAGCACCTGCGTTTTCCCGTCGACATCATCGAGCACCAACTTGCTCACTTGGTGCGCGGCCCCCTCGGTGACACCTATGCACGCACGACGAAGATCGAAGACCGCCACGTCATGATGCAAGCGTGGGGCGACTACCTCGAACGGATCGCGGTACCGAGTGCCGATGCTAACGCAATCGCTCGCGAGATGGTTATGGCACGACGTGCAGCGGGGTCACTGCTTTGAATTGGCGCGAATTACATGGCGACAATGGCGACGTGCCGGAATGGCCGGACGGCGCGGAGAACGCTCCGGAATTTGAGCGCAAGCGGGATATGCTAGCGGGTGGCCGAGGTCACAAAATTTGGATCGTCTACAAAGCGCTGCAACGCCTATCTGCAAGCGACGACCCAAACACGGACGCTTTGGTTGAAAAACTTTACCAAGCAGTCACGACAAAAAGCACCGAAGACATTCGGCGCTTGGATATTATCGAAGCTGTTCGACATACATCAGCGGCGGGCTTTGATTTGGACATTGGTCAACACTTCGGTGAGTTGTCCGGCATTGCAAAGCCAGATGACCGGAGCGACACAGAAATTCATGCTCAGGTAGTGGCCTTAGTTGCCGATCCGCAACTCGCTACCCTCGTCGCAACCGTTGCGGCCGCAACAGTCGCAGCAACGGTGCGCTCATGCTCGCGCAAGCCAGGCAGGCCAGCCAAAGGCCAGCAACGAGGACCAAGCAAGATCGATGCGTTCGGTGAACTGTTTGCCGCGATTGGGATGGCAATTAGTGCTGAAACGGTTCGCGATGCCTTGGCCATTCCGCCCGCTGATTGGGACGATGACTAAATTGGGGTAACAAAAAAGTGTCTAATTGATTTTGCGCCGGTGCCTTAGCAATGAGGCATGTCTCACGGAAAATCAAAAGGCTCCGAAGTTAATCAAGAGCACTCAAGCTCCGCGTTGTTTCGCCTTTGTGCGCTCGCAAGGTACGTGTCGGCGGGCAAGTCAACGATCATGGGGTGGGTCAGGGACGGCAAGTTTCCTGCCCCGCTGCAGCTCAGTCCGGGCGTAGTTGCTTGGCTACGCTCCGACGTAGACGCATGGCTTGCCGAGCGGCCCCGCGTTGTGCCGTCGGTTGCCGATGCACCCCGCAAGCGTGGCCGACCGCCCAAGCTCGCCCCGGTGCAAGCGGCGCCCGATGCCGGAGCCACCAAATGAATTGCCCCCGGCGCGCGAACACCGAGGGCAACCCAACATGAAGGACAACCAGCAAGTCAACGCTAGCATTTCACGTGACGCGGTGAAAGAACTTTTACGCCCGCGCGATGTTTTGAGCGCTCGCTCAATCAAGTTCTACGGTGGGCAGGGGCAACTGCGCTTGACGGTGTGTCCGAAGTGCGGACAACAAAAACGCGGCAGCACAGCTATTCGGATGAATGCCCTAACCGGCGCCTGGACGTGCAGCAAGTGCGAGAGCCGAGGCGACCTCCTTGCGTTTCTTGCTGCGATCGACGGGCTCGATCGCCCGGGTGACTTCCAGCGGTTGCTACAGTCGGCCGCTGCGATCGCTGGTATTGCGAAAATCGACGATGACGAGTTAGCGAAGCGCATCAACAAGCAACGCGCACAGCAACTCATGCAAGGCGTGCGCGATCGCAACAGCTTGATTTACTCGTCGTATGAAGCGGCCGAAATGGCGCAGCGAGAATGGCGCGCACTACAGTCCTACTCGAGTACTGGCGTTGCATACCTAACCGCCCGCGGTGTCGGCGGTGTCGCGAACTGGCAGGGTGTACGCTACTCCCAAGCCGGTTGGCCGTCGGTTGCACTCTACAGCTTTGAGGCCGGCGAGGTCGTAAACGTTGTGTCGCGCCGCTTCCCTGACGCGGCGGTGACGGCGTGGCCCGAGGCGAAGCACTTGCGCTGGCCACATGTGCTGCGCCGCTCCGATGATCCCAAAGTGCGTGGCCTTACTGGGTGCATCAACAAAGGAACGATGGTCGATCGTGTGACGGATATCGTCGACGGCAAAGACGTTGTGATCTGCGAAGGAATCATGGATTCGCTAACGGCACGGCTCGCTTATCCGAACGCGACGATTTTGGGTGCACATGGCGCTGGCAATCTGCCGGACGTTGCGAAGTTCGCAGCGATCAAGCTGGCGCGCAAAAGCGGCCGGCTGATCATTTTTTACGATAACGACGATGCGGGCAGGCGTGCAGCAAACGATGCGATTCACGACGCATTGGCGCAAGGTCTGCCGAAGGCGCGCATTGCAACGCCGCTGCTCGGTGGCTGCAAAGACCTAAACGAGGCGTGGCTCGAAGGGTGGCGACCATGAGCCAAGATCTAAGCAACCTCGCGGCCGTGGCGCTGCAAAACAGCAGCGTTGAACAGCTGCAAGCGCATGATCCGACGCTGGCCGCAGCGGCGAAGCAGCTGCAAGCCAATGATCTTGCGCCTGACTCCGACGACAAACGAACCGGGGTGCTTGCGTCGGAAATGGTCGACGCCGTTTTTAACCTGCGCAACATCAAAACGGTGGCGCTGCGCGTTGGCGGTGCCCAAGCCACGATCGCCGAAGTGCCCAGTGGCGAGTTTGCACTATTGGTGGCGGGTTCCGGCTATGGGAAATCAAGCATGGCCGTGCAGGTCGCGGCCAACGTCGCGTTGAATCACGACGGCTGGACTGTGTTCTTAAGTGCCGAGCTCACGGCCGCCAATATTCTTGCGCGCCTCGTGGGAATTCGAACGGACAACACATGGGAATCCGTGCGCTCAGGCAACGTGACTCGCGAAGTCATCCAACAAGGCCTTGGCGATTTGAACCGGATGCTCGTGATCGATCAAGGCAAGGCAACGCTGCAAGCTCTTGCGCGCGATGTCGCGGTAATGAAAGAGAAACATCCCGGCTACGTCGGGCTTGTTGTGATCGACTACGTGTCAATCGTGCCCGTCGACGATCCGGAAATGCGCCAGCCGGATGAGCGAATCAGGATAGCTCGCACCATCGAATCCATCCGCCGCTTACTGCAGAAGGAAAACGTGGCGGGGCTTGTGTTGTCCCAAACTTCGCGCGCGGGTGCCAATTCGCTTAACAAAGGCGAACTCACTGGCGTGGAAACGATGGCCACCGGCGCCGAGACCCCGCAGTTGGAGCGCGCAGCCGCCATGACCATTGCGTTATCGGACCGTGCAGCAAACGACAACGGCAGCACCATGACGATCAACATCGGCAAAGATCGTTATGGGCCAGGCGATCGCGTAATGCGGGTTGTGTTCGAGGCGTCCGGTCGCTTTCGGCTCGATGACAAACCGCTTGATGCGACGAAGGTCAAACAGGAAAAGCAAGCCAACAAAAAAGCCACCGATCATCGCACGCTCGTCGCCGCTATACCTGCGCTTGTAGCGAAGTCAGGTAAGCCACTTACCCGTGAAGAGACAATTGAGCTGGTCGGTCGGAACGCTTCGGCATCGAGAGCCGCGATTGCAGAATGTTTAGCTATTGGCGAGTTGGTGCAAGTTGCCTCATACATCAAACGATCGAGTAAGCCGATGATCTGGACGCGGGAGCGGGCGACTGTCGCAGGCGTGCAAATCATAGAACCTCCTCCGTCCGACCTCCGTCCGACCTCCGTCCGGGACGTCCGGGACGGATGTGACCAATGAACCGTGACCACTTCCGTCCCGCGCTATATATAGCGGGACGAAGGTCGGAGGTCAGCGCTTGGGACCGAACTAGGTATGCATGGGCCAGGCTGATCAATCGGGACGGAGGTCCTGCTATCAGGCTCACTACAGGCAACCGCGCCCAAGACCGCAACCCGGCACAACGCCCGCACATGCCCGCCACGGCCCGCGAACGGGCTGGGGTGTCTCGTTGCGAGCGGCTACGGCTCGAAGCCAAGGCGGAGCAGTGCAGCGGCTACAGCGGGCTCACGGGCAACCTTGGCAAAGCGTCGATCGAGCGCGTCGCCATCGTCGTTGAGCATGTACAGGATGCCAACGTCATCTTCGAAGCGCACCCGATGTGGTGCGTGCAACGCTGCGTGCCGGTACGCGTCAACCGAGCCGGCCAGGTCGTTGCGTTCGAGATTGAGGCATTTGGACACGTACGACATGGGGCAAGCTTGCCTGAGATCAGAAGCGAAGCACACCTTTAATCGCCCGAAGGCCCGGCCGGGGATACAGGTTAAACCATGAGTGAAACACGAACCGATATTGCACAGACTTTGACACCAACCGAGGCAGCCCGCTTCCTTGGGGTTAGAACCGAACGGTTGCTGCAACTTGAGGCGCGCCTACTGCCCGAGCGGAACGAGCGTAACCACCGCGTTTATCGGCGCGATGCCTTGGAACGCTACCAGGCCGAGCGCTCACCGTGGAACATGGCGGCCCGCTTGGATGAACTGCGCCGAGCCGCGGCCGTCAAAGGCCCGGCGTTTGAACGCGAGTTCATGGCCGAGTTAGAGCAGAAGCTGGCGACCTTGAGCGAAGGCGGACAGATGGGCCGCATTGATGCGCACCTCGAAAGCTCCGCTCCAGAGTGGGAACGTGAAGCGATGGTCGAGCAGATGGTTGCCGCTGGCCAACGCGCCGAGCGCGCCGAGCGGTACAACCAGACCGGCCGCACCGATGCGGCGCCCGGTGAGTCCGATCGATTCGACGGCTCGGACGTTGTGTGGCCGGATGGTTTCGATCGCAACAAAGCCGAGCTTGTGATCTTGCAAGGCGGCCCCCAATTGATTGTTCGGTTGCACGAAACGTACGGCAAGGGGTTGCCGGCTATGTCGGACTATTGGGTAAAGGGCGCATTGGACCATGTGCTCAACTCGCAGTGGAACACCGAGCGCCTCGAAGCGTTGATGCAAGCGAGCGGATATGAGCGCGCTGGCCATGGTTGGCGCAAGATCGCGCCATTCACGGTGGGCACCTCGCCTGATCGTAATGACGAGCTTGTGGTGGTTGTCATCACCGACGAAGATCGGCGCGGTGCTGCGTGGCAGAACATCTCGTACGAAAAACACGCCGACTACACCGCCATTGTTGAGCGAGCCGCGTATCAAATCGCGCACAGTCGGGCGCTCCAAGAGGAAATAGCCAAGCGTTTTGGCAAGTGACAACGTTTTATCCGCGTTGCGGCATGGTGCGCAGCGAGACGCTGCGACTGGTTGGAAATGACTGCATGAAACACCGAACGCGGATTCTTTTTCTTCACGCAACGCCAACCAGGAAGTAACGCCGCATGGATAAACCGAGTGCAACAATCGTGGTGGGTGGTTGGCGCGTTGACCCCGGCACGAATTACAACCGGTACCGCGGCCAAGGCGTTCGCGGTAAGCCTAAATACGCACCGGTTGACGTGATAGATCTGGATATGGCGTTGGCCGAGTTGGTCAACGCTGAAAACCATTTGCTAATCCTCGACGCTAAGAAAGACAACAACATGGATCGATCTACCACACCGTCGCTGCGAGCCTTGATTGGGCGCGCCATCGAAGGCCACGCCAACGGCATGCGCGTTGCGTTGCCCGGCGAAGTTGTCGCCTACGACCCGGTTCGTCAAAGCGTCGACGTGATGCCGCTAATCCAAAACGGCTACATCGACGAGAACGGCGAACGCCAAACCGAGCGGGTGCCGATCGTGCTCGATGTGCCGCTGGCCTTTCCCGGTGCGGGCCTATACCGCATTACGTTTCCTGTCGCCGTCGGCGACCACGTGCTGTTGGTGTTCTGCTCGTCGAGCATCACGCGTTGGAAGCTGCTCGGTGGCGAGGTTGATCCAGGCGATGACCGGCGCCACGATCTAAACGATTCGATCGCCATTCCCGGGATTCACGATTTTGCGCACGTACCGACGACCGCACCAACCAACGCCATGGTGCTCCACGCTGATCAGCTAAAGCTGGGCGGTCCCGATGCAAGCCAGGCGATCATCTTGGGCGATGTCTATCGGATCGCTGAGAATACGTTGTTTGATGCGATCAGCACGTTTGCCGGTGCCGTACCAGGCGCAACCGTGGCGGCCGCAACCCTTGCTACCGCGCTCACTGCGTTCAAGGGCGGTAGCTACTTGTCGACGAAGATCAAAGCCGAGTAAGCGACCTACGCAGCGTGCGTGCAAGTCGCAGCCAACGCCTTGAGAATCCGCGCCACGTGAACTTGAGAGTCCGCGTCGAGTTGCGCGTAGAGCGCTGCAATCTCCGCAGCGTCAGTGGTAACGGGCTTGGCAGGTTGAGTGGGCAACGTATCGATCGGCGTTACAGCGGCCGTTGCGTACGCTGAGAGGGGCGTGCCGTTGGGTGCGCCAACGTCGGCCCACCGCTGAATTTTGTCCGCTGTGACTAGCACGTTGTCGCAGCACCTTACGCCCACACCCTCCCAGCCCGCCAAGCATCCGCACGGGGCAAACTTCACACCGAGCCGCTCCGCTTCCACTTGGGCCATTGCATCAACTGCCGACTCATCCGAGTTGGTGCAGCGTAGGCGCGCCACAATCGACTCATAAACCGCGTTCTCCAAAAGTTGCGGCGTGGCCAATGGTGCAAGCCCCACAAGTGCGTTGGCTATTTCGCTCGCACCCCACTCGCTGTTAAGTTGGTGACCAAAAACATCAAGCGCGATCGAGTCCAAGGGCTTTACGGCTTCCTTCGCTGCGAGGTACTGCACGTTGCGATTGAACGCCTCGATCATGCGTTGCCGAGGTGAGCGGGTTTGCGAGCGTAGCGGCCGTTGGGTGCGTGAGTGGTTGCGTACATTAAAGCTTTTTGCCATGGTCATTTCCCTTTGCTGTAGAGTGCTTAGGAAAATTATAGCAAGCCGTCTCTGGGCACAAACAACAATGCTGCCTGTACAAGTGGGCGTTAGTGGCATTTGATTGACCGTAACGCACCGGTGCCACGAAACAGTCGGTTAGA
>JAYWHS010000958.1:0-7983 GCA_043777635.1 Kofleriaceae bacterium
GCTCGGGTGGCGGCGGCGTGCGAACCGGCGGATCTTCGTCGTTCGCGTCATCTGGCGTCCATGCAACCGTAACGCGTCTAGAGGTTTTGCTACTTGGCCGGTAATGCAGGCTAAGCAGGCCCCGCAATTCAGGAGCGCCATAGCCTTGATTGAGACCTGTGCCAATTCCAAATTGCAAAGCCCAATGTGCCGCCACGCCGCCACCTGCGCCAATCATCAGTTCGCATGGGCGCTGCGCTTCACTAAATTTTTGGCCAACGCCAATGCGAGCGGTGAGCTCACCGCCGATCCACATGCGTTGCCGAAACATTTCATTTCGCACAGCGAAGCCAGCTATGAGTTCATCACCTACGACAAGACTCATGACCGCATCGTTCCGGCGCAACCGATATCCCAGCTGAGCCGCAAGGGTTAGGTCGCCAATTTTTCTTTCAAGCAACGCCTTAGCACTCGCGGACAGCCCGGCATCGCCAAGATACGCAGCTGCCGCACCGGTAGGCAACGTCATCGACAATACGCCGCTCACGATCGTCCCAGGTTGACGCCAAAGCGCAACTTTCGTACCCAACTCGATATCCCCGATCGCAACGGATTCAACTGCATCGCGGCCTGGAGCTGCATCACCGCGTTGCGCAGCTAACGTCAACCCGACTACCAACGACACGTCGGATGAAAGTCCATAGCTGGCGGCCAACCGCATCGCTAGCCGCTGCCCGACCAAACGACCGTTGGCCAACGGTTGCGAGTCCATGGGATTACGAACAACTAACAGATCGCGACTCACATCCAAACCGATACCCATCTCCAAGGAGCTTGATGGAGTTGTCGTGGCCGTATCTAGATTAAAAAAAGCTCGCGACGACGCGTGGGTATAGACACGATCTAAATTCACTTGAGCGATAGCGTTCGGGACAAACACACAGGTTCGCCACGCGGTGAACAACAGCGCATAGAGAATTGTGGGTCGCAACGAAATCATTGACTTACCGCTTCGACGATAAACCTTCGCTGCGAGGTCGATTGCGGCCCAATTTCAAACAAAAATCGTTGGCCTGCAGCGGTGTGAAACAACAGCTCATGCGAAATACCCGGGCACGCCGATGGTGTGGTTCGCACACTAAAAAGCACTGGGACGCCCAGTTCGTCGGTCACCTTGATAGAATCTTCGCCATCGAGAAAAAGATGCACGGAGGCATCGGTCGCAGCACGGTATCTTGTGAAACCAGCGTACGGTGGGCCAGGCAAGGTTACCGTGTAGGCGGTATGCGCGGTGTCGGTCCGGGTGATAGTCGGTCCGGGTGCAACAGCGGCTGTCACGGTGTCGTAAGGTCCGAAAAATACGTGTCCACACGAATGATTAAGTAGTGGTTCGTAAACTCCAGTTGTGAACATCAGTTGTCCGTTGGCAACCACGACATTGGGTGTCAACAGATTTCCCGCGCGATCGCGCAACCGCCTCAGGTCAATCGCATACCGTGTGGAGTCTTCGAGAGGGTGGCGGCCGGTAGCGGGGGGCGCAAGTACATCAGCTGTAAACACGAGGCCATCGGCAGACCAACTCCCTGCAAGTTCTTCTTGGGTTCCCCCATCCGCACTACCCCAAGAAATAGTGCGGCGGCCGCTATCCATCGGTTCACTAAAATCTATGCGAATTGACACTCTAGGCGCGGTGCCGTTGAAGACCTGCGCTGGGTACACACCGGTGGCTTCCATCCCTGGATTTGACGTAACAACAAACGGCGGCCGATCTTCAGTCGGCAGGCTGGTTGTGAAGTCCAATATCTCATCGCCCAGCGTCTGGGCAAGGACAGGTGCACCACCGTTAACGCCAGCGAAATTGGCAAGCGTAAGTCGATAGTCGCGACCTGGTTCAAGCAGGCCCGCGAGATCTGCCACCGCTGTGAAGTCGTTATCCGGCCATCGGACTGACACCTCGAACGTTTCGAGACCGTCCGTGATGGTAAGGGCTCCTTGGGTTGTGACCATTGGCTGATCAAATACAAACGAAAAAGAGAGTTGCGCACCCACGGCAACAACATCCCGCTGACCCTCCGCCGGCACACTGCTACGCAGAAACGGCGCCAAACTCGCCGGCGCATCAGGGGCATCCTTCAGCTCTGCGCCGCATCCAATCAACGCCGCCGCTGCTGTCATCGCAATCAGAGCTTGCGACCTCCAACAATTCTTGAACATTGAGTTCAGTTAACGCATTTACCAAGCACTTGCAACACATTTGCATAAACAGCTCGCGTCATCTCAGTCTTTATTTTTACCGGCAAATAAAATGCAATTGATTTCGTATTGCTATTGCAATTCAATTGCAATTGATCAAAGTTGCTAATGCATGAAGAATTCAAAACAAGTCAAAATGCATACCATCTCAACCTACGCAACCAGGACTTCACAACCGTCGCTACTTGCAGCGTGTCTTGCAGCATCGATCGCTACCATGGCCGCCGCTTGCGCCGATAGCGCCTCATCGACGGACAACGATGACGCAATCGTCCGCCCTGACGATCAAAGCGAAAGCTTGCGCGAAGTACAAGCTGGGGTAGACGTCCTGCTAGCTACCATCGCGAACCTCGACGACACCTTGCGGGCAAGCGCCAACACCACCACTTTCGTCAGCGCTGAGAAGTTGTCCCTCACCATTGATGCCGTCGCGCAAGCGGCACAAGCGCTCCGAGATTCTAGCGCAAGCGTGGACAGCGCTGTAGTCGAGCTATCCATGCGCACCGCGCAGCTCGCGCCACACTTGCGCCGTTTCAAACGTGAACTACAAGGCAGCGTTCTTGACGCCGCGACTGCTGCGAACATCGGCGCCGCCATCAAACAAGTTCAGATCGCTGCCCAGTCGCTCGACATAGCCGTTGGCGAGCTCTACGCCACTTCCCAATCCAAAGCTAATCGGACCAAGCTTGGCAGCGAAGGTCTGCGCAACGGACCGCTGTTTCCCGGCTCAGCAATCTACGTTTTGGATGAAGGCCACATCGACGCTATCGATGCAGCCTTCGAAGACAATGAGCTTGGTATCATGATTCATGACGAGTCGTTTGGCGCCGACGTTGAACGGGATCCTAAAACGACGGTCATGGTTGTCAAAGCTGCCGCAAAGTTTCAGGTACCCGATGCACGATTCGCTTTCATCGGACCGGTAAACGCCACCGCATGGATACTTCCGGAAAATCAAATCGACGCCGAAGCAAGTGGCGTGCTGTGGCCGGGCTTATCGACTGCGGAAATCGAAGCCGGTGTTTTCATGAACAACGAAATTCGAGTGCGCTTCAAACAAGTAATTGGACCAGATGGTTTCAGTCTTTTCGAGAGCCCTCAAGATGAAAACACCGCGCCGCTAGTTTTGGTCGATAGTGAGAACGGCCTACCAGATGTAATCACGGTCCCCTACAGCACGCACAAACACGCCAACTGGGTATTCGAATCCGCTGGTGTTTACCTTGTTAAGGTTGACGTTCGTGGTCGCTTAAATGTGGCCAACGGACCATGGGTCACTTCAAGCACTGCGACGTTGAAATTCGTTGTTTTACCGTAACGATGGTTCGGCCGAAAACTAAGTTCTACATATAGGAAAATGAAATGAAAAAATTCACACATTTATTGTCAGCCACGATGGCTGTTTTGTGCGCGGCTAGCCCGGCACTCGCTGCGGACGTTAACATCACCGCTGGCCACATGGATCTCGACATTGACTACGTCGGTGGCGTTTTGTCGCTTGACTTCAAAACCTACACGTCCATGACGCCGGTTGCGGTCCCGGTTGGTGATGATGTCGCACCGGTCGGATCGACTAGCTACCCTATTCAGGTAGCGCTCGCCGAAACGTATGTGGTGCCGACTGGTGCAACCTGGAGTTGTTTGGGCACATCGGGGTCGACGGTTTACCGTTTGCGGCAGACTCAATTGCTTAGCCAAGTTTGGCTTGGCTACAACACCCAAGATGTCCCCGCAGCGACGTTTGTCAGCAATCAAGTAAGGCTCAATTTGGTCAGCGTTGTCAGTGCACCAGCGGGCGCAAAATTCATTATGTACGCAACGAATGGATTCGGAACTCCCACGTACTTACTAAACTCGAACACCGGTTTGTGCAGTAAAACGTCGCTACCGATCACCAACAACATTCACAATCACAGTTGGTACGCATTCACGGCACCTGGCACGTACATCATTCGCTACAACGCGACCGGGACGTTACTAGGAGGTCTAGTGAAGACTTCTGCCAACGTCGATGTCACGTACAAAGTTCAATAGTCAACGTCTCGCGCTGCCGCCCCGACTCCGTGCTCACACGAGGTTTCAATTCATGTCTATAACTAGGTTTTTATTCGCTACGACAGCGACCTTTTTCCTTGTGACGTTGTACGGCGCTTGCGGCGACAACGCCATGACTGCCGCTCAACCCGACGCCCCACTCCCGTGTAGCGATGGATTTACAATAGAAGAAGGGATATGTGTAGATATTGATGAGTGCGCGGTAGCGACGAGTTGCGGTACCAAAGCAACTTGTGTGAACACCGATGGCGCGTTCAACTGCTTGTGCCCGACTGGCTGGACGAGCGTCGGCAACGCATGCGCTTTGCCGGTTTGCAAGTACCAGTATGATGAAGGTCACGGCGACATGTACGCGACAATGGTTGGTGATGAAATTCAAATGGGAGTGCGTTCGGCATTCAACGGCGCGGGCCCTGAACAGCTATATCCCGCAACCGAAGTCTGCATCAATGTGCCGCGACTCGGGTTCGACGAGATCGTAAGTTTTGGTGGACGCCCCGCGGCCTCTAGCTGGGACCCTATCGGCGTCGCAGCCGGTGAAGGTTTTTGGTATCTACCTGAGCAAGCCCTGACCGGGATGCCTTGGTTTGGCATCGCTTCGGAGGTCAGTGCATTGGGCGGTATTCCGATCGCAGATTTTGGACCGACCCTCACGATCACCATCGATGTCGATGGACCAGAAGGTGGTTCACTTTCAGCGTGGGGTGCGGTTCAAGATGAGTTGACACCGCCGCCATTCATCTTCTCAACCACCACGGGCCTGCTGCAGGCCGAGGTAATCACATCGTCGCATGCACATTACAATTGGGGATTTTCGAAAGCAGGCGAATATGTGGTTGAAACGCGAATTGCCGGTACTCGCACTTCAACCGGGCAGCGAGTGACCAGTGCACCGGTATTCTATCGCTTCATCGTGATGTAGCAAAATCTTGCTGTTGACGAAACATCTCGACTACAGTCAAGGCATGAAGCTCGGCAATACGGCGGCTGACAGGTACAGTTGGTGCGCCGCGGTGATCGCAACCACAACGCTGGCAACTGCGATGCCCGGGTGTAGCTCGGACGAGCCGTTTTTCCGCGTTAAGGAAATGGGCGGCAAATACGTTGTCAGTGGTCAGCGCTACAGCATCAGCGTCGATTTTCCAGCCAAGCCAACGTTGAAACGGAGCGAAGCCGGCAAATACACGATCGACACCGCCGAGTTGATTCAAGCTAACGACTACATGAGTGAAGCTTGTTTTTCTTTGGCGGCCGAAAAAATGGCGCGAGTAGCAACGATGCCAGATCTCCCAATGGACTTGATGCGGGCGCAATTGACGGCCCGTGGCATGACGATTACGGCCGAACGCCGTCTCGATACCGCCAACGGTCGATTGTTCGAAGGCCAAAGTAAAATACCCGAACTCGGCAATCAGAACTCCTACATCGTGGTGAAGATGTTTATGGCGCAACGGCTTAACAAAATTTGCCAAGCCACCGCTGCGTCGATCGGCAATGTGCTGAGTCCGGCAGCGTTAACGTTCATTGAATCAACCGTCGTTAACGATTAATCACGCATCGTTGCAACCCACCAGCATCGACGTCGATTACTCGCTCGTCGCGGCAGCGTACGCCCGCTCGCAACTTGCGATCGCCTGCACCATGTCGGTAGGCAACGGCGCAGCCACCACCAGTTCGCCGCCATTGGGGTGTGGCACGCGCAGGCTGTGGGCATGTAACGCCAACCGATGCAGCCCGTGTTGTTCGCGGAAAATGCGATTGTGTTCGCCTTTGCCATAGCGCACGTCACCGATGAGCGGACAAGCCAAGTGCTTTAAGTGTCGGCGAATTTGATGCAATCGTCCGGTTTTCGGACTGGCTTCGACTAACGCGTAACGACCAAATGTCGACCGACGCCAAATCTCGGTAACCGCGTCGACGCGGGCTTCGCCAGGTGCTTTGGGAATCGGATGATCCAGGCGCACATGATCGGGTGGGTGGCCCCGGGTTATCGCCAGATAACGCTTTTCAACCGCTTCGCTGCTCCACGCTTCGGAAAAAAATCGCGCAGTGCCAGGGTCAAAGGCGAGCAGCACGCAGCCTGACGCCCCGCGATCGAGGCGATGTACCAAATACACCCACTGCCCCATCTGATCTCGGACCCGTTGCAACAACGCATCGTCGTCGCTCGACCAGCCACGATGCGAAGCCAAGCCGGCCGGTTTGTCGACGATTACGCACAGCTCGTCGCGATGCAAAACCGGCAATGCAATGCACGCCGCTAACGGATCTTCAGTTGCATCGAGCGTCGCAGCCGCCGTTAATTCAGCCGCAGTCGTCACAAACGCCGCGCAGTTGCACTTCGACGTTGTTAGCCTTCACCGAGCGTGGTGCTTTGCGCACGCTCAATTGCAGATCTGGCAAACACTCAACATCGCCGCATTCGGTACACAAAAAGTGCGGATGTGCAGTCACCGAGTGATTGCCATCTTGGCTTTCAAATCGCCATACATGGTCGCCTAAATCCGTTCGCCGCAGTAAACCGATTTCGGCAAGGTCAGTGAGATTGCGGTAGATGGTGGCCCGGTCCCAACCTTGGCCTTCTAATTTGTCGGCGACCTCAGCGTGGGTTAGCGGCGTTTTCGACGTGCGCATCAGGCCCAAGACCGCGATCCGCGATGGCGTCGCGCGCAGCCCACCACCACGGACGGCCCCGCGCAACTGTTCAATGACGTTGATCGTGGCCATAGAGCCAAGAGTATCCCGGCATTCCAGCCAATGCAAGCACGTGCAACCGCGCTGCAATTAATGCTAGGTTGCCGTTGTGGTTATCAGCCTGGTCGCAACGCTGGCCTCTGTGTTCGCCGGCGTGCTGATGACGTTGGTTGGAGCGGCGCGTCCGACCGTGCTGTTACCGCTGCGCAGCTTCGCCATGGCAGCGTTGCTGGCTTCGGTATTGCTGCACTTGTTGCCTGACGCCATTGCTGGCGCGGGTGGTGCAACGCTGCTGGCTTTCGTCGCAGGGATCGTCTTGCCAAACATCTTTAGCTCGCTGCGGGCATGGCGCTCGCCGGCAACGAAGCGGCACGCCCATGATCACCTGCCGGCCCAGGGCCACCGCAATTTGGTGTTGTTGTTCGGTATTAGCGGAGTTTTGCTACACCAAATGGGCGATGGCCTGGCCTTAGGCGCCTTCTCCAGTGGTCTCCATGCGGGTCACGTGCATTGGGATCTCGTGGTCGGCATCGCCGCACACACAGTGCCACTCGTGGCCATCGTCACCTTGCCAATCCAAAAGCGCCGCAACATGGCGGTCATCGCCGTCGCAATGGTCGCAGCGTCGGCTTTGGGCATCACGCTAGCCGAACTCGGCGGCCTGGGCTTTGCGGCGTCAGCCTTGCCTTGGCTCAATGCGGCGGTCGCCGGACTACTCCTGCATATCTTGGCTCACGACACACCTACGGTGACGCGCACCCGCGCACTACGGCTGACCGAAACCATTGCGGTGGTTGTTGGATTTACCTTACCGGTGCTGCTCAGTCACGGCGACCATGCCAACGCCGCGCCCGGCACCCGTTTGGCACCTGAATTCATTGATGTGTTGCGCCAGCAACTGCTCGATATTGCACCGATGCTGCTGCTTGGCGTCGTCGGGGCCATCATCATTGTCCGCTTGTCACCGCACACCCATGTGCGTCGGTTAACGACTGGTTCAGC
>JAYWHS010000959.1:0-2372 GCA_043777635.1 Kofleriaceae bacterium
ATGAACCTGACATCAATCATGTGCTGACGTTGTTGTCAGGCAACATTGATCTGTCGCTATCGCGAGTGCTGCGTGCCACGCAAGACTGAAAAGCTCGACGATGCGGGCGATGATCTCGCGCACCTACCGACAGCCAGCGGTGCAGTTGACTCGCAACGTTGTCCATCCGAGGAGCAAATTGTGGCTTTCGTTGAGGGCGCATTATCTACCGCAGTACGCGGCGAACTTGAGCGACATCTTGATAATTGTCGAGCATGCGGCGCGGTGATGGCTGAGTTGGTTTCCATGAGCGACACCATCGGTGCTTCGCTGGCGCCGGCAGCGCTTGGGCGGTACCAACTGCGCGCCATCATCGGCAAAGGTGGCATGGGCGAAGTGTGGTCAGCGTGGGATCCGCAATTGATGCGCAAAGTCGCGATCAAGCGGTTGCGGCCCGACGGCATCGACAGCAAAGGCCGTGCGCGGTTGGTGCAAGAAGCCCGCGCATTGGCCGCGGTATCACATCCCAATGTGGTTGCGGTTTTTGACGCGGGTGAAGATAACGGCGAAGTGTATATTGCAACCGAGCTGGTCGATGGTGCGGCCCTGAGTAGTTGGCAGCGTGGCCGGCCCTGGCGTCTCGTGGTAGCAGCGTGGGCCCAAGCGGCGCGTGGCTTAGTGGCGGTGCATCAATGCGGTATTATTCATCGTGATGTTAAAGCTGCCAATGTGTTGGTGGGTTTAGATGAACGAATCCGCATCGGTGATTTTGGAATCGCGCGCGCCGAATTTGCCGAGTCAAGAGAGGTGGGTAATACGCTGTCGCGTACCGGTTGGGTCGCGGGGACGCCAGGCTATATGGCGCCGGAGCAGTTACAAGGTGGGCCGGTTGATGCGCGGGTTGATCAATTTGCGCTGTGCGTTGCCCTTGGCGAAGCGCTGTTGCATCGCAAACCAGTCACGGGAGAACAAATCGAATTCGCTGAATCACCGAGGTTGGCTCATGCGATCACGCGCGGCCTGGCCCCGCTAGCAAGCAGCCGGTTTGCCTCCATGGCGGAATTAGCTGCGGAGTTGGAAGCGGTAGCGGCAGCGCCGGCCAACGCGCCACCGGTCATTGCGACGCCACGCGTGCGTGCATTATCGTCTACGAATGTGGCATTGTTCGCGATTGTTGGCGCTGCGATGCTAGGTGGTGGCGCAATCGCAGTCATCGCGATGCAACGTACGCAACATGCAGCAACGGCGCCGCAAGCAGACGCAACGTTGCGTACCGCTGCGCTACCGGCTGTCTCTAGTGTTGATGGGCCGCGTGCAGTCGCCTTGGATGCAGGCAGTCTTGATGCGTTGAAATTTGCTAGCGCGCCGCAGGATGCAGCGTCGTCGCAACCGGCTGCGGATAGACGTGAGCCAAATCATGGTGCGTTGCGGCCGTCGTCGGTGGCGGTGTCAGCGTTAGGTTCCGCCGTGGCATCCGGTTCGGCGTCGCGTGCCGCCAACGCAACGCCGAGCGCCATTGCGATCAACGTTGTTGCCATTGAATATGCGTCGATGGCCGATGACCCCGATGGTGCAACCGCGCGCAAACGCCGTGATGCTGGCGATGCCGCGGGTTGCCTGCGCATCGTTGGAAATGAACCGGCCGGCGCGACGCCACGCAATGCTGTGCGCGCAGTTTGCCACATGCTTAGCGGGCAGTGCGACGAGGGTGCGGCGCGGTTGCGGGCCATGGCCGCGCTCTCGGTACCAGCGATGCCACCAGGTGCAACTGATACGTGGATCGACGACCACGTACTTCGATTTTGTCCGGTGTGGGACAAAACAGCGTCGGTCATGGCTCGCCTTGCCCGGCTTTCGATGCAGTCACAACTGGCGCATAGCTTGTTCGACGGTGGACGATTTAGACAAACGCTGTACGCCGCGTCCACCGCTGCGGCCGTTGCAGATCCCAAGCTGCGAGTTTTGCTGTTTCGTGCATACATCGAACAACTGCATCGCTACGCCAGTCGACTGCAATGCGCACAGGTCGATGAACTCGTCGACGCCGCTGATAAGATCGGCGTAAAAATTGATAGCGTTGAATTCATGCCATGGGCCGCATGCGGTTCACTTGCTCGGCTGTATGCCATTCCGCCGCCGTGAGTGTGGAGGATACGTTGCCTTGGCTGCGCTCGATTTTGTTTCACCTATGCGTCGGTGCGAGGTACGGTCCCCGACGATGTCAAAGTTTTGTGAGCAGCGCTCCGGCGTAACTAGCGCGCTTCGAGTTGGCCACTATACGTGCGAGGCGTTTCCCCGTCGACGAACCTTCGCACGCCATGACTACGCAGTCCTGCAATTTTTCACCCAAGGGCGGGCCCAGATGGTTCAACGCACCACGGTGGCGGTTGGCG
>JAYWHS010000960.1:0-7957 GCA_043777635.1 Kofleriaceae bacterium
GCGTATTCCCAAGCTTGAAGCCGAGCGCTTTCACTTGGTTATCCTGGGCGAGTTCAACCACGGTAAATCAACATTTGTGAACGCCTTGCTCGGCGCAGATGTTTTACCTACCGGCATTACACCGACCACAGCAGCAATCAATCATGTGGTGTGGGCGGCGCATCCAACCGCCCGCGTGATGCTCATGAGTGGCGAAAGTAAATTCCTTGAGCCGTCACAACTGAAAGAGTGGGTCACTGTCGCAGGCGGCCATGCCAACGAAGTTGCATATGTTGAGCTGGGCTATCCAAGTGATCTACTCAAAAATAATGTCGTGCTCGTCGACACACCAGGAGTCAACGATCTCAACGATCAGCGGGCCGAAGTAACCTACGGCTACGTGCCACGCGCCGACGCTGTGGTGTTTTTGCTCGATGCCGGCCAGGCCCTTAAAGATTCAGAACGTGAATTTTTGCGCAGCCGGGTTTTTGAATCGGCGCGGGATCGATTGATTTTTGTCTTGGGCAAAATGGATATGCTCAATACCGACGAGCGCACTGCCGTCATCGACTATGTCAAAACTGGCTTAGCTGGGCTTACCCATGATCCAGTCTTGTTTCCATTGTCGGCGCGCGATTGGGCCAAGACCCACGACGCGGCCAGTGGCATGCCGGCGCTGTTGAGTTATCTCGAACGCTTCTTGGCCAAAGATCGCGCAGCCACCTTGCTCGACAATGCGGCAAATGATGCCGGCCGCACTGCGGCGTACGTTGAAAACAATCTTGGCGTTCGGCTCAACGCCTACAATCTCGACATCGGCGTGCTTGAAACCCGAATCACCGAAGTACGCGCCCAGCTCGACTCGTCGAAACGCAAACTCGACGACCTGCATGTGCGCATCGACGCTGAGGCGCAATCCATTAAGACCCAGGTCGGGTTGGACCTCGATGCGTTTGCGCGCTCGTTTGTTGCCGCCCTACCGTCGCAGATCGATTCGGTGGACGCTGATGACGTCAAAGCATATTTGCCAGCCTTCATCGAAGACAAGTTCAAGGAATGGGTTGAACTCGAAGGCCACCGTTTAGCCGCGTTGATGGAGCATCTAGCCGAAGAAGTTATCAAGATCACCAACGAAAATGTGGCAGCCGCAGCGGCAACGTTAGCTGAACGGCTTGGCCCAGAAGACACCAAAGTTGAAATTACCGTCGACAGTTTCAAATACGATGTTGGCGTCTACGCCGTGGGCGCAATCGGTACGGCCGTGTGGTTGTTTGTAAACTCGCTCGCTGGCGGGTTGTTAACGTTGGCTGCACCGATTTTAGCGATCGTGCTCAAATCAAAAGTCGCGGGTGATATCCGCGAACAAGCCAAAGAAAAAGTGCCTGCTGCGATTTTGGGTGCTGCTGAAACCATGCGTCCACATTTTGATAAATGCGTCGACGATTTCGCCAAACGACTCAGCGAGTTCGTCAGCAACGCTGGCAACACGCTGTACAAAGGCATCGGCGAAATTCTCGATCGCACAATGCGTGATCGCCGCGAACGCACCGGCGATATCGATTCACTCAAACTTGCCACCGCTGACCAAATCGCTGCGATCGCGAGCGCGCGGGGCAGCCTCACGCAGTTGCGCGCCGGTCTTTGGACCGACCGCTCGGTTGACCAAGCTGCCGGCCCAGCCGGGGAGCTGAGCGAAGGATAACCCAGTGTCGCTGTGGTCACGCCTTGAGCGCCGCATCAATGATCTTGCCGACGGCTTGGTACTCGACGAGCATCGCGATCAAATTAGTCAGGCTCGATCACTTGTGAACGCCGGCCAAACTGGCCCTGCGATCGAATTGTTACAAGCACTACTGACCGTCAAACCCGACCACGGCCAAGCCTTAAATGTGCTTGGCAGTGCGTATCTTGAAGCCTTGGATCCAGCGCATCGTAATCCAACCGAAGCCGCCAAATCCTTTGAACGCGCATTGCTAGTGCGCGCTGGCGACCCGACGGCGCTCGTTGGATTAGGGCTGGCACAAGTCGCCCTGGCCCAACCCGATCACGCAATCACTACACTCGGTCAGGCCGTCCACGAAGCCGCAGGCGATCGCAGTATCTTGGCAAACGCATATCGAGGCCTCGGTATGGCGTGGCGACGCAAAGGCGAACTCGATAAAGCCGTGCGCGAATTGCGTAAAGCCGTTGCCGAAGACAGTAGCGATCGGGAAGCGCGTGCGGCGCTCGGCGAAGCCTTGGTTGCCGATGCAGGCGCCGCAGCTCAGCCCGAAGAAGCCCGCCGTCACCTTGAACGTGCTGTGGCTGACAGCAAGACCGCCACAGTCGGTGCAACCGATGCGCCCGCCCTGGCATATTTCGCCCTGGGTCAACTCGCGCTGCGTGAACAAGCACCGGCCCTTGCAACCAACTTGTTTGATCAAGCGCGCGCTATTGGCGGCCGCGACACCTCGCCGCTCGGCAAAATTTTGCTAGCTGATATTCTGTTGGGCCAAGGCGTCGCTGCCCTTGCGCTACGTGATCCGATGCGGGCCCACACTTGTTTTCTCGAAGCGTTACAACTAGAACCCAAACGACCCAGCATTCATGCCAACATCGCAACCGCACACCGCGCCGTCGGTAATCGTGACGCTGCTTTGCTAAGCTACGACCGCGCGCTCAACTTAGCTGCGGAAGTTACCGAAGCACAACAGCTTCGTACTGGTGCGGACACGGACCATGCCAGCGGGCCGCTGCTAGCGAGTTCAAACAACCTTGCGATGCTGTGTGAAGCTGTCGATGCGGCAATAGCGTTGGGAGATGCAACCCGTCAGTTGCAGTGGAGTTCCGATCTATTGGTCCGAGATCCGGACAATACCCGAGCATTGGTAGCGCGTGGCTTAGGCGCGGCCGCCACTGGCGACATCGGCACGGCCAACGCCTTGCTGGCCTTGGCCGTGGCGCGCGGTGACGTCGACGCCCACGTCGGCCTGGCACGCTTGCAATTCACCTCACAGCCCGAGCAAAGCCTGGCTTTGTTAACCAATGCGCTGCGCATTGACCCACGCCACCCAGCAGCTCGCGACGCCCTAACCCAATTGCTACGCGCCATATATCCGCAACCCGCTTCGACCGAAATCGGCCATCTGGCCGCCTTGTTGGAATCAGTGTTAGCGCAACGCGCAGATTTGGCGCAACTCGTCGGTGATACCGCACGCGCGACTGCCGGGCTCGACACTCCATTGTTAGTCACCGTGATGGGTGAGTTTTCCAGCGGCAAGTCATCTTTTGTAAATGCATTTATCGGCGGCGACGTAGCACCTACCGGCATTACACCGACGACCGCCACGATCAACGTTGTCAAATATGGCCACGAACGACGCGGCCAAATTTTTTTCACCGACGGTAAACGCGAAAATGTAATCTTACCTTGGGCCGAGTTGTTCGCTCATCTCCGGCAACTTAGCGCTGATGCCGCACGTGACATTGACCGCGTTGAAATTTCAGTGCCGTTGCCGCAACTAGAAAAAATCAACATTGTTGACACTCCGGGCCTCAATTCAATTTTGCCGGAGCATGAAACCACGGCCCGCGCTTTCATCGCTCGCGCCGACGCCGTAGTCTGGGTGTTCACTGCAAATCAAGGCGGCAAATCGTCAGAGCGTAAAGCCCTGCAATCGATTCGCAATGAGGGCAAACGAGTCCTTGGCGTACTCAACAAAGCGGACCAATTGTCGGCCGGTGAAATTGCCGAGGTCCAAGATTTTATCGGCACCAGCTTAGGCGACCTTGTCGAAACCATCGTGCCGTTTTCGGCCCGTGGAGCGTTGCTTCATCGTCAAGCCATTGAGCAAGGACAGCCTGTGCCGGCAGCGGCCGACAGTCTCGCGCACGACGGTAACTGGTCGTTGTTGCAACATGAACTTGAAACCCGGTTCTTTTCTCAAGCACGGCAACTCAAGCGCCAAGCCTGCGCCCGTCGTTTGCGCGTTGTCATCACCGATGCTCAATCCCGCATTGCCATCGGTCATGATGATTTCGTCCGAATATCGGACCAAGCCCGCACGTTAAGTAGTGGACTCACAACCGCCATCGCGCAGTTAGATGTCGCACTCATCGTTACCCAACGCAAAGCTATCGTCGATGCAACCACAACGCTGTTCCGCCGCGCTGCCCGTGAAGTCATCGACTTAGTGCGGCCTCGACGCTTACCGTTTTCCGCGCATAGCGCGACGGTTGCCGATCGGGACTATTTAATAGCCTTGCTCGAAGCTGGCTATGCCGCGATGTTTGACGAATCAAAACGTGAAGTTGTTGGCGAGCTAAACCGACGGATCGAACCGGTGATTGCCCAAGCACAAAGTTTGTCACGGTTACTTGATGCCGATATTGCTGGCGATCTACATCGCCTCATGGCGAGCCAACTTGCGCTTGCAACTGCACATGTCTACGATCGCACTGCCGCCTATTTGCGTGGCTTTCTCGCTGGTGGTTACATTGAAATGTTTTTCCGCAACGATGTACCTAAACTTGAACTCAACGTCGACGCCGTGTTTCATGCGCTATTTCGTGGCGCACCGGATCTCGATCGGCAATTGGGTGAACCGCTAGCAGCATCAGCCGCCAACGTGATGCGAGCGGTGGCCACGCGGATTGCCTATTGGGGCGAGGTTGCCAACGGCCGCGTATTCGTATTGGAAACCGGTATCATTCGGTCGCTCGACGAAATCACCGAAGCACTTGACGGATGAGCGTCCGCAAACCGGCCACACCGCGCAAGCCCGTGCGGCTCACTATGGGCATCGACGAAGCTGGCCGAGGACCGGCCATTGGTCCCTTAGTAATGGCTGCGGTCGTGCTCGATAGCGGTGGCGCTGCTGCACTGACCAAGGCAGGCCTTACCGATTCCAAAGCATTTGGTGCCGGGCCCAAAGCCCATGCAATTCGGCACGAGTTCGCCACGTTGGTACGCCAGCGCGCAGTGTGGTCAACCGTCCGTGTAGTTGATGCCGCAGTGGTCGACAGCCGCGTGCTCTGCAACCAACTCAATGCCCTAGAGCGGGAAGTTGCAGTATCAATGATTGCGGAAGCCCCTCCGTGTCAGCGCATCATCGCCGACGGTGCGCGCATGTTTGCGCCTTTGCTAGTCAGCTATCCGCACCTACAAGCGCGCGACCGCGCTGAGAGCCTGCACGCAGCCGTGGCTGCAGCGTCGGTACTCGCTAAAACAACTCGCGACGATTGGTATGCTGGGTTTTGTGCGCGCTTCGCCAACGAGTTTGGTGAAATCGCCGGCGGCGGCTACGTCAATGATGCTACCCGCAGATTCTTGCGAGCCTATGCCACCAAGTATGGCGCGCTGCCAGAGGACGTTCGGTTGTCGTGGCCGCATCCTTACGTCGAAGATCTGCTTGATGTAGCAGCGATTAAGCAACAACGCTTTGGTACCACGATCGTTGCCCCTCGACAGATGACGCTATGGACCTAGGAGCCTGGTGTTACACGGTTGCGGAGCCCATCTGCTGCGTTGTCTACAACAGGGCGATGCCCTCGTACTCGGCTTTGCCGATGAATTCACCCGCGCTTCCGATCCTCACATACATGAGGATGCTCCGGTCCGGTTTGCACTCCTCCTTGCATCTGAACTTCCTCACTCGTCTAACACCAGACTCCTACGTCGTGTCCTCAACATTCGCGTCGGCTGCGACTGTCACAGATCGCTCGCAAACCGGAAATCGTCAGAGTTCTGGTAAAGATCACAGCTTGCTACGGCTTTCGTAGGATTTTTCTTTCCAGAGCATCTCTGGCCCGCGTTTGATTACGGCTTAAAACAAGCGCGTAAGGTCGCGTCGTTTTTAAGCGCTAGATCATACGCGCGCTTGTCGGTAATACGCGCTTGCTCAGCGAGTGAACGGGCCCGTACGCAATCACCGTTGGTAGCAGCGAGCTTTGCCGCCGCCAACAAGGCAACCGGTTGCAGCGCAGGCACTTGCACGGCCTGCGGTTTCACGGCGGGTCGATCGTCGTCGACAGTATTGTTATCCCGCTGCACGGCGGGCGCCTTGCCTATTGGTGTCGCAGGCGCTGCGCGTGTTGCCGGTGCTGGCGGCGGCGGCGGTGGCGATGTTGGCGATGAAACCCGCCCGCTTTGCTTGGTCGGTTCTAGTGCTACCGGCGCGACTTCTGCAGTAACTTCTTCGTCGGCCATGGCCGATGCACCTTCGCTGGCGTCGCCGGTACCATTCACTTGAAACTCAAGATCTGCCGATGCGTTGGCCCTAGGCTTTTTTTGCTGCGTGCCTTCTTGCAAAACCGCAACGTTTTTTTTGCCAGTACTCGGCGCGGTCTTCGATGTAGTAGCACCGACTCGCTCAGTACCTTTGTCACCATCACTGCTAAGGCCACCGCTGACATCCGTTGTGTCACCTTTGACGTTTTTGTCGTCGGTTGGCTTATATTCGTTAGCACGGTCATCAAACCGCAACGCCGAGTTCGATGCTGAACCGGTTGCCGCCGTTGGAGCCGCAGTAGAATGGTTACCTGCGATCGATATGTCCCGAGCGGTTGGTGCCGCAGCTAGCTGAGGTAGCGTAGTAGTCACGCTGTTTCGGGTTGCTTGCTCGCTAGCACCACCGTCCACTGCACCGGTTTTTACGTAGATCGTGCCAGCCGCACCAGCGACCACCACTAATGCTGCCGCCGCCATCACGCCAGGGTGAGCCAGCATACTCATCCAACCGCGACGCAACTTCTCCCAAAAACCGGGTTCCTGCTCCGTTACGGCTTGCCGAGCGACAGTTTTAGAAACAATCGCAACGTTCTCGCGTGCCGCCAACAACAGCGCGTCAAGCCCGCGAACCGGTGGTTCTTCACTCATCGATTCGCGCATAGTGGCAAACACCGTCCGCAGTTCGCGCATCCCTGCTTCAGCTTGCGCCAACGATTCGCTCGCGTGTTCCACGCCGGCGGGTTTAGATGTTTCAGATGGTCGTGCCGGCCCCTCGTCGAGATCTTCATCGCGTTCATACAACTTGCTCAACAAGCGCATAGCCGCAGCATCATCTACGCTACCGGCGCTACGACCTTTGCCGTCACCGTTGGCCACCATTATGGCGATACCTTGGCAAACTCTTTGTAATCGTCAAGTTCGAGCCGCAATTTCTCCAACGCGTAACGCATCCGGCTCTTCACCGTATTCTCCGATACGCCCACGACATCAGCGATCTGCTTGAACGGCATGTCGAGAAATTCTCGCATCAAAAAAACTTCTCGCTGGTCCTCCTGCAACGTCGTAATTGCGCGCTGCATGGTGGCGTGAAGTTCCTTGTTTACGGTTTTTCGGTCTGCGCCCATTTCGTTCGATGGCACGACATCAAGCAACGTTCCGCTCTCTTCACTCGCGTCCATAGGTGCGTCGAGTGATGCGTGTTTGCGGTGCTTGCGCCGTCTACTCATGTCAACGCACAGGTTACGTGCAATGGTGTAAACCCATGTCGTAAATTTTGCCTGCTGCTTGTAGGACTCAGCCCCACGTATGACCCGCATGAAGGTTTCTTGCAGAACGTCTTCGGCAGTTTCTTTGTCACCAACAAACCGCAGGATGAAGTTGTAGACCGGTTTACGATGCTTGGTCAGCAACACTTCAAATGCGCGCACCTCGCCCCGCTGGTATTGCACCATCAGGTCTTCGTCGGTGTCTTCAGGGCGCATGCTCATTGGTAGGTCCGCGAACTCACTCAGGTTTGGGCCAGAATCAAAGCTTTCGTACGGTACAACAACTCGTTGCGGGACTGGCGCTTGGCGACACAAGTTCTTGCGATGGAAGTTGCGGTGGGCGGGGGCACCACCCCATCAGCCGCCGATACTACGAACGAAAGTTCAGGTCCTTACGCTTTCTGACACGTTGGACAATAATATGTAGCGCGGCCTTGGACCACATTCTTGCGAATCGTCGTTTGGCACCGTGAGCACGGTTGGCCGTCGCGGCCATAGACCAAAA
>JAYWHS010000961.1:0-7957 GCA_043777635.1 Kofleriaceae bacterium
AAATCGAGCACCTTGTCGGTCGGCGGTATTGATATGAAGATTGTCAATGACGAGATTTTTGTCGGCAATGATCGAGCCAGCTGCTTGGTTTTTGCGGCAAACGGTAACGGCGAGGTAACACCGTTGCGGCAATTTACTGTTTCTGTTGCAAACGGAATCGCCGTACGTGGAGCAGAACTATTTGTTACCACGGGCAACAATAACAGCGTCCAGGTTTTCCCTACCAACGCTAATGGGGTCGCTACACCGCTGCGAACCATTGCCGGAGCTACGACCATGCTCAGCTATGCCAACCGTGCGTTCATCTTCGGTACCCAGCTCTACGTTGCAAACTTCTCGGCCTCGTCGATTACTATTTTTGATATCAACGACAGCGGTGATGTTGCGCCGACCCGAACCATCAGCGGTGACAACACGTTGATCAATGGTGCCTGGGGGATCTGGATTGAATAGGCACCCAGTTTGTTTAAAAACCGGCCCGCGCTTTGGCCAACAGTATAGGTCGCGATGCCTCGAACTCGGCAAGCATTTTCACGCGTAGTTTTTCGGTTTTGGCTTTGAATGCATCGTCGCCGCCGCATTTGGCAATGACTGCACGGTTGCCAGCTTCTTCAATTTGGCAATACGCCGCGTTGACGACCACCACGTCGACCCCGCCTGGCCGTCGCACACTTGGCAAACGGTTGCCGTACGGCGCCCACGCTGCTTCTTTGCAACGCTCAAATTTGTCGACCTGTTTTCGGTATTCGGCATGCGAGGTCGTCGACGGTGCCAACAACTCCGCTAGTGCCTCCACGCCGGTATCTGCGGCAATCGGCCGTGGCGCCGTAGTCGTCGGTACCAAATACTTCGGTGCGATTTGAAAGATCAGGCCGTCGGCCGTGAGCACATCGCCTCTATGAGCATCCAGCAGCAACAATCGTGGAGCGGTTGGCTGGCAACGATCCAACCAATGTACCGTTGGCACGCCAACTCGGTTTGATTTGGCAACTACAAGGCGAAATCGCTGCGCCCGCGCAACGCGGCGAGCTGCTCGGCAAAGCCACCGCGCTGTCGCGCAAGCTGTTGGCCAATGCACCCGAGTCACCGGCCGATATGCTCAACTTTATCAGCGATGGTATTGGCCTGACGGACTGGCTGGTCGAGTAAGCGCAGCTGCCCCAAGCTAAAGCCCTTTGTGATGAAGTAACTACCGTGGCCCGCACCCGCCGCGCCAAGCTGCCACCTGCGAGCGGCGAAACTAAATTGCTCATTGCCCTGATGCACTGCGCTGATGTTGACGATGCATTGCAGCAACCTGCCGAAGCGCAGCGTAAACGCGCCGCAGCCGTATAACTGGCCAACCAAGGCGTCGTCGACAAACCCGATAGCAATACCCGTTATTGGCTGATGACGAGCATGTTGTATTGGCTCGGGGTCATGCCCGTGAACGAGGCTCGTAGCCACATTGATGCACTGACCACCGCTGTGCAAGCGGTAGGCAACGACCCCGCAACCGAACAGTCCACTGCGGAGCTCAAGGACGCCAACGCGTTGCTGGCGCGGCTCAAAAAGCCCCGTTGATCAACCGCTGCGGCGACGTGCTTTGCTGTCACGCAACCCGCGTGCCAACACCAATATAATGCTATGTCTCCGGCAATGTACGACTCTGAATGTTATGCGCAGCTATCGCTGCACCGTTGGATGTTGCGCGACGGCATTCGCAACGAAGCTTATCGTCAAGCGCTCATCACTGTAGTTAAGCCTGGTGACTCGGTGCTCGACATGGGTGCCGGCACCGGCGTGCTCAGCATGTTTGCAGCGCAAGCTGGCGCAACTGAAGTTTTCGCCGTTGAGCGCACCTCGATCGCCAAATTTGCGACCCAACTCATCGAAGAAAACGGCTTCACCGATCGCATCAAAGTGATGCAAACCGATCTCGAAGACGCCAACTTGCCACGCAAAGTTGATGTCATCGTGTCCGAGTGGATGGGCGGCTTGGGCGTCGACGAAAATATGCTTGCACCACTGGTGATGGCCCGTGATCGCCACCTCGCGCCCGGCGGCCGCATTGTGCCAGCCAGCGTCACCGCCGTCGTCGCGCCAGCCTTCGTCGAAGAAATTGCCTATCAGCAAAACCTTTGGCGGTCCAAACCGCACGGCATCGACATGAGTTCGATCGCTGCCGCTGCAGCGGATGACGCGTACATGAGCCAAGCCACCATCAACCCCGAAGATCTGCGCTCACCGCCACAACCAATGTGGACCCACGATGCGTTGACCACCACGCTTGAACAAGCCGACAGCCCGTTCATTGCCAAGTTGAAATTCGTCGTCGATAGCGCTGGCATTGTCAGCGCCCTCGCCGCCTGGTTCACCGCCGACATGGGCGATGGCAAAACCCTCACCAACGCGGTCGGCGCCCCCGACACGCATTGGGGCCGCATGCTGCTGCCGTTCACCGGCCCGGTTACCGTCAACGTTGGCGATGTGATCGAAGCCGAAGTTCACTGTTTACCGTCGGTACCAGGCAGCTGCGAATTTTCCTGGAACGTCCAGATCACCGGCCAGCCGACTCAAACTCACGACACCCGCCGCGTCGGCATGTTGCAGCAGCGCAAACCTGCGTCGCTGTAGTTTTTACGCCTGCGTCAGGCAGCGAGAATTCGCCAAGCATCTGGCAAGTGTCGACTGTTGTCGGCGCTACGATTTTTTGGTAGCCCGACGCCGCCGCGTAGCGATGAACGCGAGTACCGCTAGCATCCAAGCGCCTTGCGACGAAGATGTTGAAGCTGCCGAACAAGCTTCCCCTGGACATGCCGGCTGCGTGCCTGCAATTTCCGTTGGGAACGTGACATCAATTTGCACATCACGGCTTGGGCCTCGGTCGCCATCGGCTTCGACCGCGACGATCGAAAGCGTGAACGACAACGAAGGCGCCGTGCCGGTATAGGCCAGCCGCAACAAATCGACGCCGATGTCGATCGGCGTCGTCGGTAGCGTCACTCCTGGTGGCAGTGGCCCCTTGGCCGACAATTCAAAACCCAACGCTTCCGGCAAATTCGTCGTCGCAAATGGATCGATTGCAATGTTGCGCGACGTCGCACTACACTTGCTTGCGACTACCAAACTGGTTATGACCACCGACGGCAACACCCCGTCACTGGCCCGCGAGGTCACCAGCGCCGGATAGGTAACCTCACCACATGCGGTGAGCACCGGCGAACACGCCGTCGCCTCAGGCGCTGCGGCCGCTCCAGCCAACCATAGTGTAGCCAACGCCACGCCAAACTTTGTTCGGTTCATGCGGTACGGTTTTGCAACTGCTGTGCCACGCCACAGCGCCGCCCGCGCGTGCGCGCCGCGCAACCACGTTGCCAACTTCGCGATTGTTGGCAAATCACGACATGGGTGTCAGCTTTGCGCCAGGACCGGCGCCCGTAGTGCCTCACACCAAATAATCGATGCACCTCGCATAGTCGATCGGCTCGCCGGTCCATTTTGATACGTTGGTGTTCGCCGTAATGCCAAGCGCCACATGGGCATCCTGCAACGCTGCGAGGCCACGCTGCGAGGCCGTCGTGTTCGATGTTGGGCGAGCCGGTTGCGCGTCGATGATTCGGTTACGATGATCAAAAAAATGCCAGCCACCAGCATCATTGGCTTCGACGCGGCAACCACCTTCGTGTAGTAGCGTGTGATGGGCACTGCATAACAACATAAGATTCGCCAACGCAGTTTCGCCGCCATTGGCCCAGTGCTCGATATGATGACCATCGACGTAGCGGCTATGCGTACAACCAGGGAACCGGCACGTACGGTCGCGCAGCAGCAGTGCACGCTTGATTGCGGTGGGAATCGTGCGAGTTTTGCGGCCGACTGACAGCGGTGCACCTTGCGCGTCTACGTGGGCAACCACCACGCCAGCGTCGCAGCAATAGCGTCGCGCAGTTGCAGCGGCAATGACTTCACCGTCGGCCATCATGGCTAAGTCCGACGGTTCCGCGGAACCGCGCAGCCCGGCACGCGGCACGGTAATGATGATTTCGACCGGCGTGCGTTGAGGTCGAGCACCGCGCACACGATCCTGGACTATTTGCATGAAGGCATCGGCACGCCGCTGGCCACGGTCGGCAGACGACGGTACTTTTGCGATTGGCAGTGTACCGCGCAAGTGTTCCGCGGGAGTCTGGTCTGCAAAAATCGGTTCCGCACGATAAGTCGAACCCGCACCAGTCGATCCGCTGAGAGTCGGTTCCGCACGAAGAGCCAGTTCCCCACGAAGAGTCGGTTCCGCACGAAGAGCCGGTTCCCCACGAAGAGTCGGTTCCGCACGAAGAGTCGGTTCTGCACCAGGCGATTCGGCGCGATTCGGTTCCGCTCTACGAATTGGTCCCGCAGGTGTCGGTCCCGCGAGAGTCGGTTCCGCGGGAGTCAGTTCCGCACCAATCGGCTCCACGCTTGATGTAGCAATTGCGGCATTAAGTGCAGCCCAAACGATTGCCGCTTCGTCGCTCGGCAATACAACTTCAAACTTCACCATGCCGTTATCGAGGGTTCGCCGCGTCACCGTGCGCTGCGCCGCAACTTCTGCTGCTGCCATCGCGCCGGTCACCTCGCCCGCCACCACCCCACGTTCTTGATCATACGCCTGCACATTTTCGTACGAACGACACAATGTATCGAGCTGCGATGCTGGCATACGCTTCGCGTAAGCGACCCAGAGCGCTTCATTTTCAGCCGTCGCCACTCGCGTGATCTCCCGGGCTTGCGAATACGACATCGCACCACGTCGCAATTCCTCGTCGACCAGCGGCAGTTCAGCCAACTTCCGTGCAACTCGCATCCGCTCACGTGCTGTGCGCAAATCCCAGCCAACCCGCCACGCCAACCAATGTGCACACGACAACGCGCCTTGTACATGCCAGCCCGACGCACTATCGAATTCACGAATTGCCGTTAACAACCGATGCATCGCAGCGTCGATATGCGCCGACATTTCAGCGATTTCCTCACCCAGCGCATCGAAGTCGACCGCCACCTTCACCTCTGCACCTTGCATCATAAAACAACTCTATCACCTGTTTTCTCGACCCTGTGATTGCCTCACTGCGCTGCGAACTGTCGGCATGATGAAAATTTTTCACCGACACCGACGTTCGGCCCGTGCCGCGAACCTGACGGCCTTGCACAATCAATTCGCAAGCCATCAGAAAACACGATGACGCCAAGCCCCGAAAACACGTCAACACAAATCGAAAAATATTGACAAGTTTTAATAAAAAGCTGAGCCCGAAAACCGGACGAAGCACCATGCACCAGGCCCATTCAACCCGACCCATTCAACCCGACCCATTCAAATCGACAACTATCGCCAATTCAAGTTCGGCATTCACCTGCCACGCTGCAAGCCGTTCGTGAACTGCGCACGGCCCCGCCCCACCGCCGATCGCAAACCGGCCCACCAACCCTATCAAATCCCACATCCACCCGCGCCGCGACGGCGGCGCATCAGGTTACGCGCGAGCACCAACCTCCGCGGCCGCGCGGCCAGCTGCAGTGCACTCGTTCAAGCTCCGAGTCCCTCCCTCCGGCGCCTCCGTGAGCCGACCGTTCACCCGACCGTTCACCCAACTCTAACCCCGTCGCTGCCACCCTCATGTGGCCTTCACTCCCATGTGGTTAGCGACGTATCAGCTGAACGCGCCATCGCAGGTCAACACCGCCTTCATTCAATTACCGCAACCGCTGCTGGTCGCGAGGTGCCCGCCGCACATGTCGCACATAATGTCGTCTGGCAACAGTCTGGAGCCTAACCCCAGGCATCGCTACAACTTCCGTTTACGAAATTTCACACGTGCATTAGGAAATGCAAACGCTGCGTTTTGTTGCTGAACTTGTTCTGCCGAGCGTTCGCCAGAAGCGATTTGTTGCTCATCAAGTTCACGCGCAACCTGTTTTTCGCGGGCGCGTGCGGCTGGGTCGTTAAGGAGATCGGCCATACAAGTCCTGCGATAGTAACGGCACGCCACCCCGCTGGCTAAGTTAGTGCAGTTTTATCACGGGGCCTCACCGCGGCCTGCACTCAACCCAACAGGACTCAGAACTCACCATTCTTCGTTAGGGAACCGAACGCTCAATGGCAAAAAAGCAAAAACGGCGTTATCGCGGTGCACTTGCGCTGGCGTCTTCTCACCCGTAGCTATTTGCTGCTCATCAAGTTCGCGCGCGGCTTGTTTTTCGCGGGCTCGCTCAACAGAATTATAGAAGCGAGCGGCCATAAAGATATCTTTAGCCTACTGGCATGCCGCCCGCGCAGTCCAGCGAGTTTTCAAAACCAACCAAAATTATGCCGGTTAAGTCTTATCTGTGCGTGGCCGTAACGCTTCGAGGACATTCACAATTCAAGAATTTCGAAATTCACGCTTGCCTCTCAAGATGGGCCAGGTCATCCTGTCCTCAGCTCACCTACCATGTGTGGGAGGAGTATCGAAACCGCGCTCAGCAATGAGGGCGGTTTCAGCTTTTTCGGTTCTGCCCGCGCGAAGCCTTGCATAGCGTGCTCGGCGCAGTTCTAGTTTGGCGGTAAAGCGCGGGTACCGAATTGAGACAAACTTTTGCGGCAGCCGCGCATCCAGCGTGATCGCATCAAGTGGATCAATCGCATGCTGCAAGTACACAGCTTTGGCGTGCCGGTTGAAGTAACAAAACTTGAGTAGTTCTTCGTTACAAGCAAGCACATCGCGAATGTCACCACGTGCACCGTTGCTCTGGTCGAGCTGGTCGACTAGAAACGCCCGGGTAAACGCGATTGATGCGCGTAGCTGACGCAACGTATGTTCGGTATCGCGGCGCAGCCCGCCATCGGAGCTTACGTTGCAGATACGTGTTCGCACGCAATCGACTGGGTGCATCATCCGAATCGAGATTGGGCCAAATTTTGCCGTAGGGATTTCTACTTCGACCGCACGGCCATCAATCCGAGCATAGGTCGAGCCGAATGGCGCGCTAAGAAAATCAATACCGATAGATTGGCCGTTCAACAGCCAAATTAATCGGCCGGTGTTGACCGTGACATGTTCGCTACGCGGCAAAGACGGCGCCACATTCAGCTTATGGCCACAACGTTCCACCGTTTTAGTATCGGCGCAAAAATCAATGTCTTTGCTCGTCACCACACCAGGTGCAGGCACAAGCTTGCTTTCATAGTAGTACGTCCACCAAGCCACGGCTTGGCCCCCGACTACAATGACCTCGTTGCGCAATGAACCCAGTTGCCCTAACAGCTCGGCCATCATTTCAACCGATACCGCACTATCCGCCACCCTTGTGCCCCCCGCCCTCTACTAGCATTGCACTTGCTACCGTTTGCGGAACTTCACACGTGCACCGGGAAATGCGAATGCTGCATTTTGCTGCTGCACCTGAGCCGGCGTCTTCTCGCCTGAAGCGATCTGCTGCTCATCAAGATCGCGCGCAGCTTGTTTTTCACGGGCGCGGTCAGCAGGGTTGTAGAAGCGAGCGTCCATAAAGATATCTTTATCCTACTGGCATGCCCCCGCCGCTGTCTAGCTGGTTTTCATAACCATCACAATTACAACAGTTTAGGCTCACCGTTCGCAGCCGCGCGCGGTCCTACGCGCCCCTGAGCCCCTGCCCCCTACTGCACCCCAATCGCCTTGAACACTGCGTCCACTGGATCCGAGTAGAAGCTGGTTTGAAACTTGGCAAACAGTTCGCCCGGAATCGTCGGGATATCGCGCACGCTGGCCATCGGCAACAACACGCGCTTAGCGCCCGCATCAAAGGCAACTTGCAGGGTTTCAGCGAGGTTTTCGACCGGCACAATGTTGCCGCCCAAGCTCATGCTGCCAAGCACCACCATTTGCTGTTGCAACGGGCGATTGGAAACGCTTGAACACAGCGCAACAAACGCCGCCAGCGTCATCGCTGCAGTCGGCCCAGTATTGTGCAGCTC
>JAYWHS010000962.1:0-7943 GCA_043777635.1 Kofleriaceae bacterium
ACCAACATGCCAGGCTCGTCGATGCGGGCCGGCACCAAAAAGCCGTGGCCATCGCGCACGAAGTCATCGTCGTCGAAATTCCACGCGGCGATCGCAATCTGTGGGGCCCCGGGTAACGGCCGACCACACGATCCGATTTTTTTACCTGACGCATTGGCCAACACGGTATTGGCCTCGGTTGATGCATAGAATTCCAGCACACCCACGCCGAAGCGATCGACGATGCGGCGCCAGACATCGTTGCGCATACCGCTGCCAGCGAATAGTCGCACCGGATTGTTTTGCTCGCCCACTACCGACGGGGAATCGACTAGTTTGCGACCCATTTCGCCTGCGTAGTACACGACGGTAACGCCATAACGTCGTACTTCATCCCAGAACGTAGTCGGCTCAAACTCGGACGCAAGCGCCAACCGGGTGCCGCCGATCAATGCGCTGCCGACGGCCACCAGCGATCCCGAGGGATGATGCAGCGGTAGACAGCAATACACAGTATCGCGCGACGTCAACGTACACGACGCCGCAGCACCGAGTGCCGAAAACGCCCAGCGTCGATTGGTAATGCGCATAACCCGTGATGCTTCGTGTTTGCCCGAGGTCACAAACACCATCGCAAGATCACGCGCGCGCCCACTATCCGGGCGGTACCAGGACGGCAACACCACGGTGTCAGGGTCGATGGCTTCCATGTCAACGACACCAGGTGGCAACGTGCGGACCTGGCCAGGCGCCACCGCCAACGCCGGATCGCCCGCACCACCGAGCACCATCACTTTGCCTGCAAATGCCACCCGCACGCGCGCTGCGCTTTCGGGGTCGACGATCACGACATCGGTTTCGCCGAGATCAAGACAGCGTGCCAACTTATCTTGCGGAGTATTGGGCGACAACAATACCGCAACCGCACCCAAGCGATTGATCGCTGCGACCAACGACAAATGCGATGGCCGCGACAGCATCATGACGCCGACCCGTTGGCCAGGTTTTACCCCACTGGCAATAAGGCCACGCACCACAGCATCGATCCGGCGGTTAACTTCAGCGTACGTAAACGCTCGACCACGCCACAAAAAGAACGTGTTATCTGGAATTTTTTCCGCTTGATCGGCGAGTGCTTTGCCCAACGAAATCAACGTGTCGTCGGTTAAGTTGCGTAACCGATTGAGCCGAGGCAGTTGATAACGCGCATTGTCAAAATAGCTGCCAAGATCTTCGGAGATCGAAGCCATGCGCTCAATAACGCCGGTGGCGACGCGCCGAACCACTTGCTGAGCAAGTTCAAGGTCGATCGGCAACCCAGCGCGAGCACTGACGTCATCGTCGTCGTCATCTTCTTCAGCACCGTACAAATCATCGTCGCCGCCGCCGGTATCGGCACTCGGCCGGCGGGTCAAACGATCGACTGCGATCGCGCGGACGGAACGAGGTCCGGAAGCCGGACGTGATGACGCCACCACGGCATCGGCCAACGCTTGCGTCGTCGAAATATCGCCGCGCAAAATGGCGTCAGTGTACTTGAAGGTATCGATGCCAGTGTACTGCCGCACATCGACCGCGAGCTTGGGCCGATCGCCCTGCTCTTCGCGCCAACGAATCCATTCGGCTACCGCTGGCCAGGTTTGCCGCTGTGCGGTGCCGCCGACCACCAAGCCAAAGTGCCCAGCGCGAATACCAATTTCATAAAGCTCGTCGATTTTGGGCGACGAACGACGAATACCACGCACCGCGGCAGGCCGGCCCATTTCGTCGTGGTCGCCGACAAAGTACAACGTGGGGGTGGTGATATCCGACAGCGTCACGGTGCGGCCGTCGACGACAAAGCCACCCGAGGCCATGCGATTCGAAACGATATGATCGTCGAAGAATTTGCGAAACGCCGGGCCTGGCCAGGCCACGAAACCTTCGCCACCGAGGAATAATCGTCGAGCTTCACGCTTTTCCAAGGCTTGGCGATCGTGCAGGTTGCGCACAAAATCGACGAGCTGTTGTGCTTCTTTGCGCGCTGACAATAATTTAAATCCAGTTGACGTGAAAAATCCAGGCAAGCCATCCATGTGCGCCAATGGCACATTGAGCAACGACCGTGCGCCAGCGACCAACCGCTCGGTAGTGCCTTCGCCGAGATTGACGGTGCGGTGCAGATCGACCGGGCTGCCAAACGTAATGATTGATTCGAGCCGAGCAGAGCGCTTAAACGCCGCTGCTTGATAACAAAACATGCCGCCTTGCGAGTAGCCGGCTAAGTGCACATTGTGGCCCGTCAAATCGTTGACCCGATCGATCGCGTCGGATACTGCCCGCACGTGATCGTCGAGGGTGCGGCTCATGCCACCTTCTTCACGCTCCGGTGCACCGAAATCGACCAACCAAACATCAATGCCGGCGCGCGACAGATTTGCAACGGCGCTGACATCGGGTGCGATGTCATAAACTTCTGACGCCACCATCAACGGCGGCACCAGCAGCAATGGCGCTTTACAAATTGGCACACCGGCATCCGGCGTCGATTGATAGCGCCGCAAGCGATACACTTTTTCTTCGTGCACAACCTCGTACGGCGCACCGTATGGCGCAGTTAACCGGCCGGCGGTGGCGATCTCTAACGCGTTATTCCAGGCCATGCCGAAGCGCCGAATTCGCTTGGCCCACCAGACTTTACGCTTGCGACGTTTGGTAGGATTTCCACCACTGCGTGCCCCGGCCGTTTGGGCCGGTCCGCTACCTGATTCATCGTCACCTGCGTTGCCCGTATCGTCCGCGATTGCCATGGTCCGAGAGTATAGCGAAAGCACGCCAGTGGTGGTGGCGTGTGCACAAAGCAATGCTAGAACCGCGCGCATGACCATTTCAGTTGGACAAAAAATCCCTTCCGTAAAAATCAAAGCCGTCACCGCTGATGGCACCAAAGACATCGACACCGCCGAGCTTTTCGCAGGCAAAAAGGTTGTCATGTTCTCGTTGCCAGGCGCGTTTACCCCAACCTGCTCGGCCAAACATCTGCCTGGCTACGTCGCTAAAGCCGATGAACTAAAAGCCAAAGGCGTGCATATGATCGCCTGCCTTTCGGTCAATGATGCATTTGTCATGGACGCCTGGGCCAAAGAACACAATGCAACCGGCATTGTCACGATGCTCGCTGACGGCAGCGCAGCGTTCACCAAAGCCCTCGGCATCGAAGGCGACTTGTCTGCGTTCGGCATGGGCGAACGCGCCCGTCGCGGAGTTTTCCTCATCGACGACGGTGTGGTTACAACGATCGAACTCGAAGCTCCAGGCAAGTTCGACGTTTCGAGCGCCGAAGCTTGCAGCATCGCACTGGGCTGAGTGCAGCGGGCAGACCGACTTAGACGGCTGCTTCTGCGACGAGATTCGGCATCGCCACCGTCTTAATCCATGCACGAATCATCATGCAAAATTCGGCAACTTCCTCTTTGGTGTCGGGTACTGGAAACATCGTAATGCCAAACAAGGCGCTCTTTTTTACCGTCGCGTCGTAGGTACTTTTAACCGCAGCTGCGGTCTTCGGACCAAGAAATCCGTCGACGGTGAGCGTGGCAAAGCCGACATGTTGGGCCAGTGCGTTGAGATCGCCTTGCAGGGCTTTGAACTCATCGTGCACGGGTCCAGCACCGTAGGCGACATCGCCTTTGATGTTCCAATCTTTGCCATCGCCGCGAAGGTAGGTGCGGGCGGTGGTGACTTGCAACGTTGGGCCGGCAACGGTGCGTAGCCAATTGCGGATCTCCGACGCGTTTTGCGCAACTTGTTCCGCAGATTCCAAGCGAAAGAAATCCGGTGTTTTACTGACGTCTTTGGCGACGGCAGCGTTTACCAACGTGTTCGCGGCGACCAAGGTTTTGTCGCCGATAAGGCCGTCGATGACGACGGCTTCAAAGCCACACGCTTGTGCAAACAGATTTAAATCTGCCTGCATGCCGCGGAAGGTGACATTGGCCATGCCGATGCCGGCGAAGTACTCATTTTTCGCGGTGTAGTCTTTGCCACTTACAAATTGCGTGTTGTTGGTCATGGCCCGAAGATATCAGAAGGTGGAGGGTACGGGTTCCCCACGGAGATCTTGCGGTATCGCACCGAGCCGTGCTGGTTTTACCTAGTCCCAACGCAACGGCCGTCGACGAAACGCTTGCCAGCCGGTGAGCGCCGGGCGAGCTGAGCCATCGTAGCGCCACAAGCCAAAATTGGCGTAGGCTCGGTAAAAGAACTCAGCGGCGCCGAATGATGCAGCGCGGCTGCAAGACTCGGCATCACCTGTACACGGGCACGTGGCCGCCGTGGTCGGATCGAGATAGTCGCGCGACGACCACCAGGTTACGCCACGTACATTGGCCGCTTCGGCGTCAACGAGCAAGGTTTGTAAGGCCGCGGCTTGCGCTGCTTCGTTGGCTACCGGGTCGGCATAAAATGGCTCGCCACATGTCGGGGTATAACTCAAGCGCACTGGCACGGCGGTCCAGCCACTCTCGGTGATCCAGATTTCGCTCGTGGGCGTAGTGCGTGCGCGCACCTTGCCAATTCGATCGCTTGGAAACGTCGCAGCCATGGGAAAATAACTCTGCGGATAATACGACAGCCCAATACCATCGGGCGACATTGCCAACGCCTCGTCGATGCGCGCATCGCGACACTCGTCGAGCGGCGTCGCACCGCAACCATTGAGGGAGCCCCCGAGGCCGTTGGCATCGAAATAATCGAGACTGAACGTCATCATGACCTGCGTGGTTGGACGGTCGCGTTTAAGTACAGCTTTAACCAGCGTCAGAAAGTTTTTGTAATCGGCTTTGTGAGCCGGGCATTTGTACCAATAGATGTCGGTTTCGGTGCCGATGAAAAGGCGCTTCAACGCATAGCGATCGATAAGCCAAAGCAAATAATTTACGTACGCAGTGGCATGCGCGGCGGTGCCGGCTTCGTTGAACGTGTAACAAGTAGCATTGGCAACGCCGACCAAGGTTGGGTCCCAATCGCGAGTGATGCTACCGTCGGCATTCACCCTCGGTGCGAGATGCGACCGATCCGAAAGCGGGCCGAGTGAAACCAAGATGGGCTTTTGCGATTGCTGCGCTGGCACCATCAGTTCGTCCCAGCTGGCAACCCAGGATGCGGGCAACGTCGGATTGCTGCCGGTTTCAAATAACTGCCACGGCACGCCCAAAAAGTCGTCGGTATGAATGTGAACAAAGTCGGCATCAGGCAGCCACGCAAATGTCCAATCACCAAAGGACTTTGCCGCCGACGCGCCAAACGGCGAAAAGCCGAGCCCAACGGTTCGCTCCGGCAAGGGCGGTGCGTCGATCGCGGCATCGATGGTTGCGTCAACGGTTTGCGCATCGGCCTGCTGCGGCTTGGTATCGCTGCCGCAGCTCACAGCGCTGCACAGGATTGCAACGCTCCAAGCGAGCACGGCGATCGTTTTGCTGAACTTCATTCCGCCACGATACCGACGCGGACAAGCCGGCTGCAACTGGAACCTAACCGATTAAAAATCGTGCCAACGCCAGCTGTAAACCGCCGTTCACAACCTATTTAGCGACGGGGGCCGACTTGAGTTTGGCCATCACGACCTGGGTGATATCTGTGGCAGGGTCAGCGTAGCGCGTCGTATTTTTTTCGAAAATGAACGAGTAGCCTTTTTCTTTGGCGACGACTGCGATTGCTTCATTGATCTTGTTGAAAAGTGGCGCGAAGAGTTCGCGCCGTTTTTTCGGCGAGTTTTCTTGTCGCGCCGGCCTCCATGCCAGCCAAGAGTTTCTGCTCTTTTTCCAAAGCTGTAGTTGCTTGCTTTTCCGCGGCCGGTGAAAGCTTGCCAGCTTGGGCTTGCACCATCGCGTCATTGTAGATTTTGGATATCTTCTTGCTCTGATCCTCGCGTTGTTTAGCCAATGTGGATTCTAAGGCTTTCAGTTGGACCTCGGCTTTTTGGCTATCCGGTAAGCTAGCAAGGACAACGTCGCCATCGATGTAGCCAGACTTGGTGTCAGCCTGAGCAGTGGCGCCGCCGTACAGCAATGCAATGCTCACAAACATGCTCACGACAAGGGATTTCAGGGGATTGGTCATAATGCCAGCCTACTACAGAGGCACTCCGATTCAGCGCCGAGCGGAACGCCTCTTGCGTTAGGCAATGAACGGATCGATTTCCCCCAGGGTGGCATCCAACTTGGGGTAGTGTGCGGCTACCACCATGTTGATATATACCTATGCGCGCAGTGTCATGTTTGCGGTTAGTTTCGTTGCCTTGAGCTGGCTCACGGGTTGCGGCAATGGCTGTTCCAGTTTGCAACCCACACCCGGCGGTTTTCCGTCCAACCTGCGCAGCCCTAACGCCGCACAAGTCCGGATTTCGGACACTGGCTTGGCGGCGATTTCGGCGGATCCGGCGGCGCTGGTTGGTGGCCTGCTCGGTGGCATGGGCTTAGCGATCGACGTGCCTGCAAGCTGCGGCGGCAACCCGGCCATTTGTTGTCCCAACGGTGTACCGGTTTCGCCTTGTGGGCCAGTGCAAATCGACTTGGTGCAACGCGCCGGCGACGCACCGCGACTTGAATTGCGACCAGCGCAAGGGGCCAGTCGCCTCGACGTAACGCTGCGCGCGCGCCTAAAAACCACGAACGACATCCCAGTGAAAATTCCAGTGGTCGGCAACTGCGGCATCGCCATCGACACAGCGCCAGGCCCCAACGCCGATATTAAAATCGACCTACCGATTGGCTTTCCACAAGACGCCCTTGCCGGCACCACGCGAGTTGAAGCGGGGGCCGTGGCGCTGTCACAACTCACCACGCAAGACGTAAAACTTACCGGTGGCATCGCATGCCAATTGGCCAGCTTGGGCCTCGGCGTTTTCATTGGCACCATTAGCAACACCTTTGAAAGCGCTATTCGCGATGCGATCAATCAACAGACGTGCAAAGCATGTCCATCGGGAACGACGGCCGAATGCGGACCGTTCGCAACCGCGTGCACTGATAATGTCTGCACCAAGGCTGACAATACCTGTGTGCAAGAACTCGGCATCGCGGGCCGGTTATCGGGCGCGGCACTACTCGGCAGCGTCTCGCCAGCGACGCAAGGCTCGGCCGACATTTACGATGTTGCCGGCGGTTATGCCACCACCAACACGGGCGGCTTGGCCTTAGGCTTACTCGGCGGCGCGCGGCCGGCAGGTACACCGCGCGATCGTTGCGGCCCAGCGGCGGTGGCACCGCCTCGCATTGCCATACCACAATCGGCATTTTTTCAAGGCAACACCCGCCCCGACACCGGTGCGCCGTTTGGGTTAGCCTTCGGTTTGCACAAGAGCCAACTCGACGAGCTGATGTACAGCTTCTACGACGGTGGCGTGTTGTGCATCACGGCGACGACGGCTACCGTGCCGCAGCTCACGACCGATACCTTGGCCTTGTTGTCGCGCTCGCTGGGTGACTTGACCACGCAAACCGGCGCAGTTGCGATTGGGCTGCGACCGCAAGCCCCGCCGGTGGTGGTGTTGGGACTCAATACCTTCGTCGACGTCGGCGGCATGCAGACAGTTGCCGAACCGCTACTCGACATCACCTTCAAAGGTCTTGAACTCGACTTTTTTGCGCAAATCGAAGAGCAGTACGTGCGGATTTTCACGGTGGTCACCGACCTACATTTGCCGCTTGGCCTGCAAGCCAGTGCAGCCGGAGAAATTGTTCCGGTGTTTGGCGATCTTAAGAGTGCGTTCACTAACGTGACGGTAAAAAATAGCGAAGCTCTCAAAGAATCGCCGGCTGCGTTGGCGGCAAATATTCCAACACTACTCGAACTCGCATTGCCAGGTTTGGCCGGCGGCTTGGGCGGCTTTGCCTTACCGCAAATCGGTGGCTTGGCGATCAAAGTCAAAGACATCACCGCCGTCGACAATAAACAATTTCTAGCGATTTTCGCCGACTTTGCGC
>JAYWHS010000963.1:0-2364 GCA_043777635.1 Kofleriaceae bacterium
CTGTTTCGGATCGCTGTTGCCAAAGTACGCAAGCTGCTGTTTCGCCACTTGCACCGTGGCACCGGCGGCATTGCGGGCAATGGTTTGCGACAACGGCCGACCAAGTTTGTCATACACCCAATTGCTCTCGACAAAGGTCATGGCACCGACCGCCGCGAGTTGATCGGTGCGGCGCTTGGTGACTACGCCAGCAACATTGCGAGTTTGCACCGCGACTTGTTGGACTACAGCAGGCGTTGTCAAACCATAGACATCGACGCGCAACGGTAAGCCGCGCGCGTCATACACGTTGCGCGCTTGGGTCGCCTGCGTGCCACCCGGCATCGCGTCGTAGAAATACGTCATCGCAGGGCCAAAGTTCGGTGTGAACGTTTGCGTGAAGTTACGCTGCAATGCTGGAAAGCCTGCGATCGTAATCCCTTGCACGGCCCCGGTGCGGTTGCCTTGCGCATCATAGGCATAACTAAACGATACCGACGGCGTCGCTGCACTCGGTGCAGAAGCACTGGCGTAGCGAATCCGGCCAATGCGATTGCCACCCAAATCCCAGGTGTACGAATAACTGCGGGTACCAAACAGCGTCTGATCCGCTGTTGACAACGTGCGCGAGCCAATCACCCGCGAGGTCATGCGATCGAGGTCGTCGTACACGGTGGTATTGGTAAACTTGAGGACATCGGTGCCATCGGGATTGGCGCCCGGCACTTGCTCGCTGATCATGCTGCCGTTGCGATTGTATTGATACAGCCACACTTTACCGTCGCGGCCGATTTGCAACCGCCGCCCGGCCCAGTCGTGCACCATGGTGGTGACCACGTTTTCCGGATCGGTAATCGTTGCAACGTTATCGTTGCCATCATAGGTCAGCGTCGTCACCGCCCAGGTTGGATTGACACCAGCTGTCCGCTGCTCGGATACTGTGCTCAGGCGACCAAACGCATCCACGGTTGATAGTTTCACCGCCGGCACGCCATCAGCCGCACGCAATATCTCCGTCGTGGTCGACGATGTGCCATCGTAGGCCACCAGCACGGCGCTGCGTTGCAACGGATCGGCATGATCCGGCAAGCGAATTTTGGTTGGCCGACCGAGACTGTCAAATTCGTACAGCGTGGAGACCACGCTGGCATCGTTGGCGGTTGGGTCAGGCGTGCTAACTGAAATCAATTTACCGTCGTTGCCATAGGTGTAACTGGTCACCGCATTGGCGGCTGCTGCACCGTTGGCAAATTGCGTGGTGCGCAACAAGCGGCCATTGCCGTCATAATCGGCCTGGTCTTGGGTCCACACAGTACCGCCGACTTCAACCAACTTGGCGCTGGTCATCGATGTTGACACCAAGGTGCCGCTGAGCACCGGATTGTCGTTGTAGGACATGGTGGCCGTGGTCACCAAGGTGTAGGTGCTGCCATCTTGACTCAACGTGACTGCACTCGACGTTGGTCGGCCCAACGCGTCGACGGTCGTGTTGTGTTCTTCTTTCAGCGGACCCGAACAAGTCGGCGCACAGCCGGCGATGTTCGGTCCTTTTACCGACACCACCGCACCGGTGCCGTAATCATGCAGGGTGTCGATAGCATGACCTTTTTCGTTGGTTTCGGTCAGCGCATACAGCTTGTACGGATCATACGTGTACGTAGTTTTGGTGGTCGCGGCTGCCAACTGCTCTGGCTTCCAACGCTCCAACACGTTGCCGGTAGGCCAGTCGTAGACCAACCGCGATTCGGCATATTGCGTGGCGTTGAAATACGTACGCTGACGAATCGGCGCGAGCCATTGATATTGCGCCGGCAGGCCGCCTTCGGTCCAGAATGTTTCAGTTTTACCATTGGCCACCAGCGCTGCGCTGGTTTGCACGAAGCTACTCGTCGCGGTACCGCGCAAGAAATACTGCGTTGCGGTTGACACCAAAGCAAACGTCTCGGTTGCGGTCCGATCACCATCAACCAATGCAGTACTAGTCCGTGAAGCTTTACCTTGGGCCTGCGATGCCGAAGCGACCCAAACTTGTGCGTTGCCGGTGGCCGGCAATTGCGCATACGTGGTTGAATTTTTGCTAAACGTTGCCGGGTCGCCGCGACACGTCCCCTCGTCTTGCCCGTTTTTGCAGGTCCATTTCGATTCAGTGAGCGGATGATACGTAGTGATGTAACCGCCACCCGTTGCTTGATAGCCCCATTGAGTTTCCGAAATTGACACCACAGCCGTCGGCGCTTCGGCTGACCGCGTCAACGTGGTGGTCAGCCGACCCGACCAATCGGGCGACAACAAACTGCCATAGCCAAACCGCTGCACGGTTTTAGCGCCGGTCGCACCCGTGGTGGTGACTTCTTCAAAGCCACGAAACGACCATTTTCCGGTGGT
>JAYWHS010000964.1:0-2364 GCA_043777635.1 Kofleriaceae bacterium
ATGGGCTCCAAAGAATGGGGCAACAAAGCTAGTCAAAAACCACGGGCTCGGATTCGGGCCATGGCAACCGCCGGCGCTGAGCCAGTCATCATGCTCACAGCACCAGCACCAGCGTCACTCAAAGCACTCAAACGTGCCGGCATGAACGCGAGTGACATCGATTTGTGGGAAATCAACGAAGCGTTTGCGGTGGTGCCACTGCAAACCATTAAAGCGCTCGGCATCGACCCAGCACGGGTCAACGTTAACGGCGGCGCGATTGCCTTGGGCCATCCACTCGGCGCGACTGGTGCCATTTTGCTGGGCACCGCGCTCGACGAACTTGAGCGCACCGGCAAATCGACGGCGTTGATCACGCTGTGCATCGGCGGCGGCATGGGTATCGCGACCATCATCGAACGCGTGTAAGCCTGCACTGCTGTGTGATCGTCATTACACGACCATGAAATGACGGTCACCGACCGAACCATCCGCATAGGCACTTGGTACGCTGCTGATCATGCTTCGTAGGTTGATTGGCGTCACGATTTCTATGTTGGCACTCGGCTGCGGCAGCAACGATAACACTACCGATGCGCCAGACGCGGACGCTGCCCGCGACGCATTTGAGTCAATTCCGATTGGCCCCGATGTAGTCGGCGACGATGGCCCCGTGCGCGGCGTTGTCGACGGTGAGCTGATCGTTTTCAAAGGCATTCCGTTCGCCGCTGCGCCGATCGGTGCCCTGCGCTTTGCACCACCGACCCGCCCGGCACCGTGGACCAGCGTGCGCGACACCAACGCATTTGGGCCGGCGTGCCCGCAAACCATCGCAGCCGATGCGGCACCACTACCTCGCGACGAGGATTGTTTAAGCGTCAACGTGTGGACCCACCGAATCGGCGCACCTCGGCCGGTGCTGATGTGGATCCACGGCGGTGGCTACGTCGAAGGCAGTGCTCGATTTGCCACCTACGATGGCGCCGAGTTGGCGCGGCGCACGGGGCTCACCGTGGTTTCAATCAACTATCGAGTTGGGCTGTTGGGCTTTTTAGCCTTGCCGCAACTCACGGCCGCCGACGGTGGCACCGGCAACTGGGGCTTGCGCGACCAAATCGCAGCGCTCGATTGGGTACAACGCAACATCCAACGATTCGGCGGTGATCGTGCGCATGTAATGATCGCAGGCGAATCAGCCGGCGGTGCATCGATTTGCACGTTGCTTGCATCGCCGCTAAGCCAAGGCAAATTTCAAGCGGCTGCTATGCAGTCGGGCAATTGTTCATTGGTGCTCGAAAAAAATGCGCCGACGGGAAATTTTCCAAGCGCCTTTGGTGCCGGTCAAAGCACCGCCATTGCCCTCAATTGTATCGCTGGCGATATCGCTACGTGTCTGCGCAACAAACCGGTTGCCGATATGTTGACCGTGCAAGGTCAACTTGTTGGATCGAGCGACGTCGGCGTCCCAGTTGGCCCGACCCTGCCAATCGTCGACGGTGTTGTGCTTGATCAACGCCCACTCGCAGCATTGCGAGCCGGTCGCGGCAACGTGCCGATCATTGCCGGCGTCAACCGTGATGACACCAGTGCGTTCGTCTTTCAAGCCATTCCCGAACAGCCCGGTGCATTCGCGGCCTACCTCGACAGCATTGGCCGCAGCGCCGAGAAAACCGCCTTGCTCACGATGTACCCACCAGCGACGCTCACTGAACTCGGCGCTGGCATTGCGTACACCACCGACGTGGCATTTGCATGCCCAGCGCTGGCCCTGGCCAACATGCACCCATCCACCAGTTACCTCTACGAATTGGTGCGCCCAGCCAGCAACGGACCTCTCGCATTTCTTGGCGCATTTCATGGTTTGGATTTTCTGCATCTGTTCGGCACGTATGCTGAGTTCGGCATAGCCCCCGACGCTGGCGATGCATTGTTGCGCGCAACCATGGAAAAAGCCTGGGCCGATGTCGCGGCCGGCCGTGTACCAACGGTGCAACCACCCTGGCTGCCTGCCCCAAGTCACCTCGCTCTCGACGCCACCAGCGCCAACAGCCCAACCTGGCGCAACGGCCATTGCGCGCAGTTGCAGGATCTCGGCGTGTTACGCCCGTAACTCGACCCAACTCGGCGGCTTGCACGCCGCCACGCTCACGGTGATACTGCGCACCATGCAGCACCAAGTCGAGCCGACGGATTTTCATTATTGGCAGAACCTGGCGCGGCCAAGCGTGAAAATTTTGCGCGCCATGTTGCGCCGAACCCTTGGTTTTGATCCAGCGCCACCCGACGATGTCGTGCGCGATTTTGCAGCGATGTACTTTGATGCCGATCCGCTAGCCGAAGCATTTATCGACGAGGTTTATCTGCAACAAGGCAGCGCCGTAGGCC
>JAYWHS010000965.1:0-2363 GCA_043777635.1 Kofleriaceae bacterium
CTGCGTCTTATGTTGCTGCCGGGTGGCATCGCAACGATGTTCAATGGCGCGCACAGCCGCGACGACGTCGGCGACAAAAGCGGCACGTGACCCCATGCCCGGCGGCACGGTGATGCGCACCGAGGCTAATGCTGGTGCAGTCTTGCGATAGAAGACGCGCGGTCGCGCGGTTTCCATGGCGGTGTCATCGATCATGGCGCGCCAACTGCTGACGCCAAACCATGCTGACGCACGACCGACGAGGCCGGCGGCGACCGGATTGGCTAAGGTGTAGGCCAGTTTATCGACGACGTCTTGCCGGGTTACTAACTCGACAATGCACATGCCATCGCTGGCCCAGAAATTCTCAGCGCGGCCGTGCGCGGCATTGCAACTGCGGGCAACGAACAGATTGTAATGATGCGCGAACTTCGACACATTGCCGTGCGGGTCGTAGCAGACCAGATGGTAGTGGTTCGACATAAAGGAGAAGCCGAGGATCTGCATGTGCGTGCGTTTGGCTGCATTGGCCAGCGCGTAGGTGACGAGCGCATCGGTCAACTTGCCGGAAAGCAGCAAGAATTTCCGTTGCGTGCAACGGCGGGTGATGAAGTAGTAGGCTCCACGGCGGCGGTAGGCTGGTCGCATCCGATAGCCATCGGCCGATGGCGATAGAAGTTGTGGGGAAGGTTATAAAAACAAACCTCGGTTGTGATTTATATCGCCGTTGATGCGTGTCATTGGCGTGTGGCCAGCACCAAACACACAGCATTTTCCGTGCGTGTAATCGCTTCGGCTCGTGTCCGAGTTGCTGGCTGTTTTTGTAAACTGATGCCGCGTGCAAATGTTACGAGCTCTTCGCCTTTGATGGCAAAAGAGATGCTGTGTGCAACTACACCGGTTTCTTCGATCATTGTTGAGTCGCTGAACATTGCGTTCACGACTCCAACCACTTCACCGCGACTATTTACAAGAGGACCACCAGAGTTGCCATGCTGGACTGGCACGGAAATTTGATACTGTGTCTCATTTGCGCTGAGAGCTGAAATTGCCCCATCCGTAAACTTGGGGTCGATACCCAACAGTCCGATAACCGGAAACCCAATCGTGAACACTTGTTCGCCCAGGACGGGTGGTTTTGTGGCCATTGGTAGGAAGTTCGGTGCTCGATACTGTGGTTCTTCGACGCGCAAAATTGCAAGATCGAGTTTTTTCGATGCGCTCAAAACGCTCACATTGAGTAGCCGATCTTGCCGCGCATCAGCGATGGTTACACGCGTAGCGCTTGCGATTACATGGTAGTTCGTTACGGCTAGGCCCACTGTCGACACGAAAAAACAGCTGCCCTGAACGGTGCTTAACACGGGTGAAACTTGTTTCGGCGGCGGTTCAGCCGGCGGTGGTTCCGTTGGTTGTGCAGCAACAGATTCAATTTGAGAGGTCAGTGCAACGATCCGCTCTACTGCATGTTCTCGCAATTCTCCAGTCTGAGTGCCGTTGACGTATGTTCTGTAGTGCTCAATCGCACGCGGAAGATTGACCATCTTGTCATAGCACTGCGCCATGTAATATTCGAAAAGCACAAGTGGCCGCACAGAGTACGCGGCTTTGTATTCAACAAACGCTGCTTCATAGCTGCCGTTGGCATACAGCGCCGCTGCACGTGATGCGTGTGCTGCTGATTCGGACATCGCGATAGCAGGATTGGTCGTGTATGTCGCTCTATTTATTGCGTCTTCAGCTTTTGTGTACTCCCCGCAAAAGTACACTTGTCCCGCAGCCTGAGAATCGAAAGCACCGCTTCCAACCTGCGTCCATACGACCGAATTTGCGCCCAGCTTTGCTGCATCGTTCAGAGCCTTGATCTTTGCGTCCCGTTCCCCTGCCGGTCCTGTCCAGTCGACATACCCTTGCACCTGCCCTATGAATCTGCACGAACCAGAAGACGAAATCTCTTGAATCTGTCCCGCGGCGCCAGACAAGTGAGGGCGGCACCCAGCCAGGACAAGCAAGACAGCGATTGCGAACTGCAAGGGCCGACAGTTTTGGAACACATCCACGCCCTCAACGTAACATGGACAACTACAACGGAGCTTGATCGAGGGACCCTTTCAGGCTCCCGACCGGGAAAGGCTACCGACCGCAAAAGGATCCCGACCGGGGTTAGTTTTTGGCAGGTCGCGCGGCATGTTGAAGGCGCGGAGTTTCGCCTCAACAATCGCCGATGGTCACGCCGTCGCAGCTCGCAATGCCTGTGCGGCGCTGCGCCCGAAAACGCCGAACAGCCGCAGCGTGCGGAGAGTTTGTGGTGCTTGTAAATTTTCAAGGAACAACAGCGACGTGTGCGGCGCGTACTCAACTGGCGTCGTCGTACGCCGCAAACA
>JAYWHS010000966.1:0-7935 GCA_043777635.1 Kofleriaceae bacterium
GCATGGCGACGGTGCCGAGCGGGAAGTTGGCGACCTCGCCACGTAGCAAACGTTGCCGAGCAGCGGCGTGCGCGTACTCGAAGGCGGTGTTGCGTTGCAGCGTAGCGATGCGCGCCCACTGACTGCGGCACGCGACGCGCGGGCGCAGGCCAAACATTTGATGGCGCGTCGTCGGCGAAGCTTCGCGTGATTGTTTCAAGGCGTTGGCGCGGCCCATGACCTGCGTCTTATGTTGCTGCCGCGTCACATCGCATCGATGTTCAATGGCGCGTACAGCCGCGACTACGTCGGCGACAAAAGCGGCACGAGGCCCCATACCGGGTGGCACGGTGATTCGCACCGAGGCTAGCGCTGGCGCAGTCTTGCGGTAGAAGACGCGCGGTCGCGCAGTTTCAAGGGCGGTGTCGTCGATCATCGCGCGCCAACTGCTGACGCCAAACCATGCTGACGCACGACCGACGAGGCCCGCTGCCACCGGATTGGCTAACGTGTACGCGAGTTTATCGACGACGTCTTGCCGGGTGACCAACTCGACAATGCACATGCCATCGCTGGCCCAGAAATTCTCAGCGCGGCCATGCGCGGCATTGCAACTGCGGGCGACGAACAGATTAAAATGATGCGCGAACTTCGACACGTTGCCATGCGGGTCGTAGCAGACCAGATGGTAGTGGTTGGACATGAAGCAGAAGCCGAGGATCTGCATGTGCGTGCGTTTCGCGGCGTTGGCCAGCGCATATGTGACCAGTGCGTCGGTCAACTTGCCGGAAAGCAGCAGGAATTTCCGTTGCGTGCAACGGCGGGTGATGAAGTAGTAGGCACCACGGCGGCGGTAGGCTGGTCGCATCCGACGGCCATCGGCCTGACGCGGCAGAAGTTGCTGGGCCGTTGTGAAAAACAAACCCCGGTCGGGATTTCCAGTCTGGCTGGCGTACAAACACAAAGTTAAAAACGATTACTTCATTTGAAAGCCTGGGGTAGTCTTGAGTTGTCCCAACAATGACCGTAAGTACAGCGCAGATCGATCTCTGGTGTCAGTTTCCTAGCGAAACCCAACGTCTTGAGTTTAAGGAAGCAAAGAACCAATTCAACAAAGAGAAGGTCTACGAATACTCGGTCGCAATAGCGAACGAAGGTGGTGGTCACTTGGTTCTGGGCGTTAGCGACAAGCCGCCGCGAAGAGTGGTTGGGACGAATGCGTTCGTTGACGTCGTGGCTTTCGCAGCGGACGTTTTTCGCAGCGTTGGATTTCGGGTCGATATTTGCGAAGTCGCTCATCCCGAAGGCCGCATCGTTGTATTTGAAATACCGGCGCGGCCGCGGGGGACCGCCTACCACCTGAGTGGTCGGTATCTGATGCGGGCAGGTGAAAGCTTAGTTCCTATGTCGGAAGACCAGATGCGTCGAATCTTCGGCGAGGGTGCACCGGACTGGCTAGAGGAGCCCTCGATATCTGGCAGGTCAGATCAGGAAGTGGTGGACTTGCTAGACGTGCAAACATATTTCGAACTGCGAAAGGAGCCGTTGCCTCCTAGTCGTGCGGGGATTCTAGACCGTTTGATTCAAGAACGTTTTGTTGTGTCTCTACCAACCGGGCTCTCCATTTCACGGCTGGGTGCAATTTTGTTGGCAAAGAGGTTAGAAGATTTCGCTGATTTGCAACGCAAGGCGCCACGGGTAGTTGTCTATACAGGCAATTCGAAACTCGCAACGCGCCTCGACCAAACTGGCAGCAAAGGTTACGCGGTCGGCTTTCAGGGTTTGGTTAAGTTTGTGATGTCACAATTGCCGCAGAACGAAGTTGTGAAAGATTCTCTACGAACGGAAGCGCACTTGGCGCCAGAGTTGGTTATGCGCGAGCTCATTGCGAACGCATTAATCCACCAAGATTTTTCCATACATGGCGCGTCTGCAATGATCGAAATCTTCGGTGATCGAATCGAGATTTCGAATCCCGGTACACCGATTGTTCCGGTCGAACGGTTTATCGATGGTTACCAATCAAGAAATGAACGGCTCGCAGATCGTATGCGCAGGCTCGGCATTTGCGAAGAAAAGAGCAGTGGGATTGACCGCGTCGTTCAGTGGGCTGAATTGTATCAACTTCCCGCACCTGACTTTCGCCTTGCGCATCAACGCACCGTAGTAGTGATTCGGGGCCCAATGGATTTTGGTGAGATGGGACGCGATGAGCGAATCAGAGCGTGTTACCAGCACTGCGTTCTGCGATGGGTCACCGCTGAGAGAATGACGAATCAGTCACTGCGCGAACGCTTTGGGTTGCCCGAGAGCAAGAGCGCGATCGCTTCGCAGATTATTGCCGCCACCCAGGAAGCCAACCTAATTCGTTTGGATGAGACCGTTGGAAATTCGCGAAAATATGCACGGTACATACCTGGCTGGGCGTAGATTCTTTAAAAAACACAAGTCTTAAAAACGCATCGCTGAGATATATAGTGAATAATATCAATAGCTTGCTATTTAAGCGTTTGGCAATGAACAACGCTCATTTCCTGGGATCCCGACCAGGGTTAGTTTTTGGCAGTTGGTGCGGGATAAAGCGGCGGCCTATTTAGCTTGGCCTTAGCGCGCGCGTCGCAACGCCGGTGCTAGTGCGGCGGTTTCAGCTCGCGCATGAACCGTTGCCGTTTGTGCTGGGCGAAACGCACGATCTGCCGACGCTGCGAAGATCCCGACCGGGGTTTGTTTTTGGCAGGTCGCGCGGCACGTTGAGAAGTCGGAATTTCAGTTCAAAAAACATGCCTGGGTCGGATCGCCTGGGTCGGATCGCCTGGGTCGGTGACGTCCGCCCGTAAGGTTGCGGCACGCACGCCCTGGGCGCAGACGAAGAGCCTTAGTTGCCGCTAACGAAATCATTTTTTATTTAGTTCGCAACATCTTGGCACAAGCGCCGATGGGCCGCTGATGAGTGACGAGCACGAGCACGAGCACGACCACGCTGCGCGGCAGCGGGCCCGTGCATTGGCCGGGCAGCAGGTGGCCGATCAACAGCAAGTTCGTCGCCAGCGGGTGGTCGAGCGGGTGGGCAAAGACAGATTGCCAGCACCACCGGCGGGGCCGCAGGCGGATCGACGGCTCGATGAGGCGATGCATAAAATCAGCAACGCCGCGAGCACGGCGAACGCTGTGTGGTTGCCGGCATTGCAAGCGCAGTTGCAGATGGGCAACCTTGATGGGTTTGAAAATCTGTACACGCAAACCACACGCGATATCGCATCAGCAGAGCGCGGGTTGAACCTGCTCGAACGCGCGATGCTGCACGACGCCGACCCGAGCGAGCGCAGTGATGTCGAAGCCAGGCTCGCAGCGCAGCATCAAACGATGCTGGCGCAGTTGATGCCGGTGTACAACGAACTGCGAACGTTACGCGTCGAAGCCGACGCAGCTGTGGCGCGTGCTGCCAAAGGTGGCCCAGCGGCTGCGCCATTGATGCTAGCGACGAGTGCTAGCGAGTTAGACTTTGGCACCGTCGCCATCGGCGAAGTAAGCCGACCGGTGACGGTCACGTTTGCTAATACCAGCGCACGGTTTCTGGCCATTGATGCTGTGGCAATGAGCGCGGCTGGCGGTAGTCGTAGTGGTGCGCTGCCGTTTAGGCTGGGGGCGGCTGATACACGCAAAGCGCATCTGATGCCCGGCGAAGAGATGGACCTCACGGTGTATTTTGAGCCGACCACCGCGACGTGGCCGCATGCGTGGCTACAAGTGAACGCCAGCGACGGTCCTATGCATATTGTGCGTGATGTGTCGCTGCGCCGCAGTACGCAGCCGGCTAGCGCAAGTGCTGGTGCCAGACCTGTCGATGCTCAGAATCGCGCGCAACATGCAAGCGATGCACTGGTCGTCGGAGCGACGCCGGCGGTAGCGACGTCGGCCGACATGCTGGCGGCAGTGCTTGCAGCGCAAACCTTAACGCAACAAGATACTAAGGCTTCGCGGCAACACGCCGATGCAATTTTGACGCAGCTATTGGCGCGCTTAACGGCGTTGCGACCGGTCGCTGTACAGCGCCTCGTTAATGAAGGTAGTGCGCTGGCGATGTTTGGTGCTGCCACCGATGCGTTGGATGAGTGGCAAGCACAGCTTGGCCTTGGTGCGCGCGTCGCAACGCCGGTGCTGGTGCGGCGGTTTCAGCTCGCGCATGAACCGTTGCAGTTTGTGCTGGGCGAAATGCACGATCTGCCGACGCTGCGACCGCTGTATAAAGCTACGACGACATCAGCACTGGCCATCACAGGCGGCGTTTTGGCTTTGCCGGCCGCAGTGGCCATGATTGGAACGCTGCCGATTGTCGCAAGTGAAGGGGGCTTGTTGGCCAGCGGTGGTCGCATGGTGGCGCAACGGTTGGTGGCCTGGGGTGTCGCGAACCCAGCGCTTGCGTTGGCAACGACGGAGATGGTCATTGGGTTTGCGTTAACAGCCGACCCCGCCGACTACACCTGGGAAAATTTGTGTCTGGTGTATTCCGATCCGAAGACTGCCGCGATGTTCACCGCGCAAATGTTGATGGACATTATGCATCTGCGCATGGCGGGGCATAGCGATTCGGGCATGAGCCCGGCACCACGGCGCGGTGCGGCGGCGGGCGGCGAGTCTGCGGCGGTGCCGACCGGTCGAAACACAAGCGCTCGGCCGGCTGCGCTAGGCACTGTGGCAACTCAACTGCTGGTGCTGCACCTGCCGCAAACGTCGCGCGTACGTTGCAGCCGACCGACGCTGACTATACAATCTTGCGTCAACGCGTACAGAAGATGATTGCAGTCCGCGAAGATTTGGCGCGGAAGGCGAATACGCCGCTGCCGCCTGTACGCAACACCGATGAACCGGTACGTCCGGCACCACCATCGCCTACATCCGCCGGCAAGATGCCAGCGCAAGAGCCGCGGCAAACCCCTGCGACGCTGCTAACCACGCAAGAACTGGCTGCACAAAAACACGCGATGGATCAACATCAACAAGCTGTGCGCCCGAGTGTCGGAACTGATCCACCTAGTGGAGAGTGCCAGCACCAACCCGCGTCGTCGCCGGCTGGTGCAGCGACAGCCAGTAAAAAGTTTGAATCGCACGATTCAGCGACCGCGTCGAAGGTGCAAGGCGTCGAAACGAAAATTGATGGGAGTGCAACTGCTGATTTGCCGCTTCGATATTTTGCACCTGTGTCACGCCACACATTGCGAAAAGTGAATCAAAAGGCGTTTGTAAAAGAAGTGACAACGGTGATTGAAGGCCGCGTCGATGTTGGCTCAGATGTTGGCTCAATCAACGCTGGCAACGCTGTTGTCGGGGGCAATTCTGAAGGTATTCGAACTTTCACCGTGAATGGTGGAACCTATGGTGCAAAACCAAACGGAACGCTGTATTCAATCGAGGGCCCAGGATTCCATCGGCTGAGCCGTGGCGGATACAAAGCTCTGGGAGTGCTCAATCAGTTTGGCGATACGAAACACGCATTGGATATTCTTTTGCGGATGCATGACGTCGCAGAGCCTGACATTATGTCAGCTAGATCAGCTTGGAAGGCAGAACAATGATCGCACTAATAGGGAGCGATATGATTATCGAGAAGGCCGTTGATAATAGTGCTATTGCTTCGGCAGTCGCGACAGCACTCGCGATAGCGATCGAGCGCGTCGTGGTTATTGCCGATATTGTTGAATATCCAACGAAAGAAGCATTCGACATTGTGCTTCTACGACACTCGATTGAAGGGCAGTTTGCAACACTGATTTCGTTAAGCTGTGCCGCGAGGTCAATCGAAAGCGCCGAGAGTTTGGCCGGATCGGTTTCTCGCCAACTGCATTGCTCTGTGCTGATCCCCGATGACTCAACGGATGATCCCGATGCGATGCTGCTGGCTAATGATGTCGGCGAAGTGCGGCAAGTTCAGCTCGACGCAGATGCACTCAATCAGGAACGATATTGCTTGCTGCCTTGATCAATACGCCGTTACATTTGAAAGAGAGCCGCGCCGACAGGATCTTGCGGCAACACAGGTTGGCGTTTGAAGACATCGACGACGCTGTGCTCAAAGCTGTACTTGCACATATTGAACAAACCGATCTGGTTGCCACTGGTATACGTACGACCGTGCTCGCGGCAACTTCGCGATGGATAAATCTGCGCAATCTTAACTCTGATGATGCCGCTATGTTTAGTCTTTTTGCTGACCACGTGCGCTACCCAGCCTTAGGCGGTGATCATTCGTTTGGTACATCACATCTTGCCGGCAGCTTGGAAATGGAGGTCTTATTGGATCCAGACTGCCCATCAAAGTTTGTTGGCATCACCGATGTTCGATTGATCGGCGTCGATTCAGGAATAGCGCGGCAGCGCCAAGAATTGCCGTTTAGAAAACAAACCCCGGTCGGGTGTTCGGGGTGTTCGGCTAGAAAACAAACCCCGGTCGGAATTTTATTGGGAATTTTGGAAAACAAACCCCGGTCGGAATTTTGGGATTTTGAGGTTAGTCGCATTGCGGCGAATAGGCTGCAGTCGCCGGCAATCGCCCTAGCCACGATAGAATCGACGCACCAATTTGACGGAAATTGGCGACATGGTGCCACTGTTTGGCGTGAAATGACCGGTAAGACTGGTCCGTCATGTGCAATATCAAGAGCGAGCCCTGACCTACTCAACTGGAGCACCATGAAAATCATCAAAACACTGACTCTTGCAGTACCTCTTTTGGTCGCGCTCTGTGCGCAGTCTGCCCAAGCAGAAGATACTTGGTCGAAGACCATCGCGTTTTCGAAAAGCGATGCATCCGCCATCAAGGTGTTTGAACCAGAGGGATATAAGGCCTCGATCACGATTGACGGCAAGATCCAGAGCGATGCGATACAAGTGCTATTGAAAACGCCGAACACTGACGGTTTCTACACAGTCACGATCACTGCCCCAAATGGAGTGAGTTGGAAAACCAAGGTTGAGACCAAAAAATTTGCGGTCACTGAACTGCGCGTCAAGCACATCATTGCGGCAGCGACGGCAGTCGCGCCGGCCAAAGCAAAGTTTTTCGGAAAAATAGCTCTGCAAGCCGGAGGAAAGAACAATTGCCGTGTCAATGGTACGGTTGAACGGATTGATTTCGTAAACGAAGAAGGCGTTACCGCCGCTTCGGCCTCCATTTTGGACAAGGCGATTTCCATCGAGGTTCCTGGAGGGACGTACGCGGTCAGGCGGTTTCACATTGATGAACGAGGCAACGTCGATTACCGAACGACCACATCTGTCACTATCAATGGAGATGGATGGTCCGGAATCGTCCAATGTGGAAAAGATAACAGCGTCATTTTTAAAGCCAAATAGAGCTTGGTCTCACGGGGCATCGCGGCGGAAAGCCGTGCTGACGAACCCGACCGAGGGACGACGGAGCAAGCGACTACGCAAAACGCGCCGAAGACACGTCGAGGTCGTAAGCGGCCCGATATGTCTGCGTGTTGAATGGGCCAATAATAGTGGTGAAATGCGATTGCCAGGTGTCCTCAAGCGCTACAAAGCCACGGGCAGTGCGATGAGCCTTTTGCATATTTACGTCATGGGTCGATTGTATTTTGGGCGATCAATCATAGAAAATCGAAGCGCGCATTAGCTGCGTTCCCATACACAAATCCATATGGTTCCTCAGAAAATACTGCGCTATTAGAAGTGGACCCCAAAAACTAGGCCAGTAAATTAGAGAGAGCAAAGCGGCGGAGCCTGAGCGAGAATAGGACCGACCGTGAAAGACCATCGTAAAAAACTGACCACTGAAATGAAAGCCAAAGTGGCGCTGGCCGCGCTGCGCGAAGAGCAAACGGTGCCGGAGTTGGCCGCCCGCTTTGGCGTGCATCCGTCGCAAATCTACGCGTGGAAAAAGCAGCTGATCGAACAAGCCGCCACGGCATTCGGCGCTGCCGCCAAACCTGCCGGTGC
>JAYWHS010000967.1:0-2362 GCA_043777635.1 Kofleriaceae bacterium
CACAGCAATGCGCCTGTGCCAGGCCCAAAAACTGTATTGGCGCCGCAGTTGACGCATGGAAACTGATTGATGGCTGCCGATGTTGCGGACATTTGTTAGTGACAGTCGCCGCCGTTACAATCGACAGTGCAGGTGGCCCCTTCGGCACATGCTTGCGTGCAGTTACCACCGTTGCAGGTGATGGCGCAGGTCGCGCCAGCGTCACACGATTGGCTGCAATTGCCACCGTTACAATCAAACGTACATGCTGCGCCAGCCGGGCAAGCTTGGTTGCAGTTGCCTTCGTTGCAGTCGAGCACAATAGATGCACCGGTTGGTGCCACGGCCATGTCTGGTCCTGACATCGAATTGTTGGGCGTGGTGTTCGCGGTGTTGGCTGGTGTGCCAGACACAAAACAACCGGCCATCAAAAGTGAAACAACAAGACCCAGGGAGAATGCCTTCATAGTCTAACAGTATCAATGATGCACGCTTCGCTCAAGCGACCGAGCCGCTGGCGCTCATGAATTCCGGTACTCGGATAAGTGCGGCCGCCGGCACGGTGACTCTTTGGCAGTGCTTCGACCAACGATAGCTGAAAAATTAGAGTAGCTGTGCCAGCGCAGCTGCAACGGTAGCTGCCACAAGCGCCACCAGGACAACCAAAAATCGCGGCGATGTCTTGGCCGCTGCTGCCGCGTTAGCCTGGCGGTCGCGCGCTTCGTCCAATGCCACCACTTCACGGCGGCGTTGCAGCTTCACCGCGGTATCTCCCGAGGTATCGGGTGCGGTACGAAACGGGTCGCCACTGACCGGCATGGCCATGTGGCGTTGGTTGGCCAAGCGGGTGGTAATGGCAGCAATTTCAAGAGCCCAATCGTCGACGCGTTTCACCAGCGTTATCAGCTCGGCAGCGTCAGTGATACTGCGTGCTTCGCTGTACGCGAGATATCCGCCATAAAGGCCGTAAAGCGTGCGCAGCGTCGCCTCATGTCCCGCTAACAAATTGTGCCGGGTTTCGGGTGTTAACAACGCTTTGACGACATCAAGAGGCGCGCCTTCGACCGCGTAGCGCTGATCGAACTCATTATCATTCACTTGCACGTCCATTGCAGGCGGTGCAGCGTCATCATAACCGTGCGGTTCAAGCCGCAGCATCAGGGTAATTTCAGACACCAGCGCAATTTCGAGTTGGGTAATACACACGACATCCAGGGTCGGACCTGGCCGAAGGCGCAGCACAAATTTGATTCGGCGCGGTGCACGGCTTCGGTCGCTTTGATCAAGATACACACAGCGATACGATGTGTCATCGTTATCGATGCGCACGCCGTCGAAGTGAGCCGCGAGTTGCGCGAGTTGCTGCGTATCGACGTCTGCAGCTTCAACTTCCATCGCATAATCCTATCGAGACGGGTCCGATTTACGGCTACAGCCCTGGCTAAGTGATGGTCATTGTTTGGTCGACAGCCGTGGCGGAGCCGGCACTCAGACAGTTCTGGGTCGGTGGGAACGGCTTTGTAACGCGCGCTTAAAACCAGGTGGTCGCACCGAGCATGAGCAGTACGTAGTGCGACTTGTATTGGCCATGATTGACCGGGTTTTCCGCTTGCGATTCGAGCGGAAACGCCGCTTGGCCAGGATCCCAACCAGCGCGATCGAGCACAGGCGTTTCGGTGCCGTCACCGACGCAGCCACGCATGGTTTTGGTTGGGTTGCAGTCGCCGCCGACGTTGCGGGTGCCTTGCAGTGCAACGCCTGCACCGAGATCGAATTGGTAGCGATCCAGGCGATAGCTGGCACCTCCAGTGGCCATGATACGTGCGGCACCGTCGAAATCGAGCCGTTCCCAGCCGGCTTTGGCTGCGCCGGAATCATAGGCTGCACCGCCCCGCACGGTTAGATTGTGTCCGGCAACCGGACTAACATAACTGCCACCGAGGCGGACCGAATAGGTGTCGCGAAAGCCGTGACGCACGACGGCTTCCTTGATATCGATTTCGCCGTTGATAAGACCTTTGATCGATGCTTTGGTATCGCTTGCCGCGCTCCAGTTTTCCCATTGCACGTTGAGTTCAATATCGCCGCGCATGGTGCCAGCTGCGTCGAGGAACTTGTAGCGCCCACCAACCGATGCAAACATCGGCAACATGAAATCAACGCAGGCTTTGATTTCGGATGTGCTGGTGCCAGGTTGGCACAATGGATCAGGTTCGACGGCGTTGGTGAAAAACACCGATTGGTTCGACAGCCGCGCGTCTTTGCTTGGCGTGATGTTGGCAGCACCAACTGCATGCGATTTCATTTCCGCCGTGTATTGCGCTGCAAGTTCGATCGCTGGTGTCGGCCGGTAGGCCAAGCCAACTGACCAGCCTGGCACGAA
>JAYWHS010000968.1:0-7934 GCA_043777635.1 Kofleriaceae bacterium
GCCGTACGCCGCGGCCCTGGGCTACCGGCCATGCAGCGAAAATCCGCAGCCAATTGCCGGCGCTGGTACGACCGATACAATGCCATCGGATCAATTTCACGGGAGTGCTCCAGCTCTTCGATTTGCCGACCCAAAATTTGCGATGCCCACGCCGGTGTGGCCGCGCAGATGTTTTGCGCTCGCATGGCGGTGCGCAATTTCAACAGTTCTTCGTGGGTCATGTTGAACAAGAACTCTTCAAACGATGCGGTTTCGTCCTCACCCATATCGTCGCGACCGAAAAACTCCAGCACTTCGGGGCTGCAGTCTTCACAGACCAACCGAAACGTTTCGGTGGCACCGAGCAACGTACCGCACGCGCTGTTGATGCGATTGCGCGCATGCCAAGCCGATTCGAGCAGGGGTGCAAAATCATCAATTTCCAACGCAGCGTCGTCCCAGATCGAGATCAGTTGATCGGCGGCGCGCTGCTTGATGCGCCGTTCAACATTGGGCTTACGCAACAGCGCCAGCAACAACTCTTCAACTAATAATGTGTAGATCGATTGCGCCAATTCTTCGCGCAGGTCGTGACACATCGTCGCGCAATCGGGCATTTGCGGACGTAAAGCTGCGGTCGATTTTACAAAGCCACGGAGAAAATTGATTTTGGTTAACAAGTAGGTGCGCGATAGCGTGGCTTTGAGCGGCAGCGCCAGGTCTCCCGATAAGCCATCGATTCCGCACAGGTGATCGATCAAGGTCTGCTCGGTGCGCGCTTCGCCGCCAAGCGCAGTCGCAGCGCGCAGGTGGCGCTGTCGATCCAATAAGCCAGCCACGTTTTTGAGCTCAATGATTAAGCCCCGTAAAATTTCAGCGTCGGCGGGTTGCCGGGCCGCGACCGCTACCAAGGCACGATCGATGAGGTCTAATTCGCGGCGATCCAATACCGAGGTGGGTGTCATGGGTAGCGCGTGTGCCGAAGCCGCCATTACGTCTAACGCTACCACGCCGATGGCGCCTGCGGTACCGCCACCTGAAAGGGCTTGAGTGTCAGTCGCTTGCCAGCGCCGCGACCGCCAATTGATAGCGCGCTGCCGCGTCGAAGAACCTTTTGCTGTGGACGAAACTGCCATGGGTCCGGACTCGAAGGTTAAGGGCGTGGAGCTTGCTGCGCTTGTCTGCGACGCTTCAGATAGAATCGAACAGCAAAAAAGCCAATCGTTGCCACCACCGCGAGGGCGATGGGCATATCGATTTTCTTGCCATAATGTTCAATGGTTTCCCATTTCGCCCCTAACACATAGCCCACCACCATCAAACCGCCGCCCCACACCGTGGCTCCAATCCCGGTTTGAATCAGAAAAGTTCTGAATGACATTCGCGCGATCCCGGCTGGAATCGACTGCACATGGCGCACCACCGGTACGAACCGGCCAATCAAAATGGCGCGCGCGCCATAGTTTTCAAAAAAGCGTTCGGTCTTTTCGATGTCAGCTGCGTTAACGAAAAAGTATTTGCCGTAGCGCACCAAAAATGGCTTACCACCTTTGATGCCAACCCAGTACGACAGCGCCGACCCGGTCAATGCACCGACGGTGTTGAGCAACAAAATAACCGGCAACGAAAACACACCTTGATGCGCAAGAAAGCCAGCAAACGGAAACACCAACAACGATGGCACAGGCACCAACGTGCTCTCCAAAACCACCAGCAAAAACAGGCCCGGGTATCCCAGGTCGTTTACGATGTTCTGTACTGCGTGTGCAAAACTAGCCAACACGAGCCGCTAGTAGCACAAGGCCTGGGCCGTCCGCTTACCTAGCTACCGGTTTTTTTGCGCGTTTGGGCGTGGGCTCGACGATGATTTCCGGCTCAGCCCCTGGCGCGGCGTCAGCAGCGAGGGTTGGCTCCGCGACGATTCGGGCCCGACAGGCTAACCGGACTTTCGTGATGTGAAACACATTGCCCAAATGCCGGAATTCTTCGTCGGTGTAAGGCGTGAGTGCATCGTTACCTGCCAAGATTTTGACACGGCACAAGCCACATGTGCCTTTGCCCACACAAGCGGTTTCGATCCCAGCGCTGACTTTGCCACCAGCGTCGAAGATCGTCTCACCAAGGCTGCATTGCGCGACTTTGGCCAGGGTAACAAACCGCACACTCGGCATGGCCCAGGTGTCCCATGTCGCGTCAGCGTTAGCTATCCTTCCGGCCATGCACTTGCCGCTTACCAAATCGCTCACATCTGAACGGATCAAAAAAACCTGGTAGCGACGGTAAAAGGTACTTCCCCGCACGACCGGGCCAGGCAATACTGCGGGGGTATGAAATTGCGTTGCACGGCCGCGGCTGCGGCATTCACGGTTGCGTCACTCATCGGTCAAGGTCTGCGGGTGCCAGCGGCATTTGCCGGCCAAGGCTGTCGGGTGGTCGATGTTGATTTTACGCCGACCGATAAGTTGCAAATCGTGGCGTGGATCGAAGACGCCAACGGCAACTACGTCGACACCATTTACATTACGCAGAGTATTGGCACCTACGGCTTGGGCAATCGCCCAGGTATCGCCGAATTCAACAGCGGACCGAAGTGGCCGTATGGCCGCCGCGAAATGGTGTTCCCAATTTGGGCCAATCGCCACGGCATGGAATTTCCGTTGTTGGGTTTCCAAAACTCGGCCAGCCCCGGTGATGCCAACGACAAAAACTTGTCGCATCCATTTAATCAAAGCTCCAAAGACCCGCATTTTTGTCGACCGATCGCACGCAGCGAACCATCGTGGGATACCGGCACCTGCGCGTCGCAAGGTTACAGCGACAAAGGTGTGTTTTCAGCGACCAAGACGAGCAAATATCCGCCGCGCGAAGACGTACCCAAAACTTCCTACGACAGTGTTTCGGTCAACGAATTCGCCGCCATGAATCCATTTGACGCAGTATCGGAAGCTACGCCACCCGGCGGTGTGAATGCACAAATCAATTGGCCCATCCCGCCTGGTCTAACAACCGGCCAATACACGTTGTTCGTCGAGACTTCCAAAGAATTTGATCACAATGCCTTCTACTCAGTAGCCAAGTATCCGGCACCGCCACTAACGGCATGGAGTGAATACGGCGAGCCGTTCCGTGGCCAACCGTCGGTGGTGTACAAAGTTCCATTCACGATTTCCGAGACCGGCACCGTGGCGACCACCGATGCATATGTTGGGTACGGCGCGGTCAACGGCGAAGATGGCAATTTGCGCGACCCTGACAACACCATCTCCACCACCACGCCAGGCTCGGGCGCAGCGCGGCTTTCGCTGACGTCAAAAGATGGCAGCATGTACCGCGTGCGCGTCAATGCACGGCCAGAATTTGACGCCGCTAGCCCAGGCACACCGTCGGAAGCTACCGTTGTCGACCTGACGTCCAAGAGTGCAAGCATTGCGTTTGTTGCACCTGGTGACGACGGCAACATCGGCAAAGTTACCAGCTACGAAATCCGCATCCGCGCTGGCGAGCCGATCACCGACGCTAATTTTGCGACGTCGATGCCGCTGCCGGTCAGCGTTACGCCCGACGAGCCTGGCCAAATTCAAATGCTCGAACTGCCAGGGCTGTTGCCGCTGACCCAATACTACGTTGGCATTCGCGCCTATGACGATTGCCGCAACGAAAGCCCGTTGTTGGTGGTGCCGTTCACCACCGCCGATCGTACGCTGGGCGAAGTTGACGCGTGTTTCGTTGCAACCGCAGCCTACGGTTCGCTGATGGCCAACGATGTCGAAATGCTGCGGCACTTTCGCGACTCAGCGTTGCGCAACAACGTATTGGGCGAATTGTTCGTCGAGACCTACTACACGTTCGGCCCGGCAGTTGCCGGCGTCGTCGGTGAGTCAGATGACCTGCGCATGACTGCGCGCCAAGCCCTCGCACCGTTGGTGGCGTGGGTCAAAAAATTCACCCTGTAAGTGGAGCGGCGTTTGCGGAATCCAGCGATGGCATTGCGGTTGCCGAGGTCCGCTATCAAATCATTCCGTAGCGCAAAAAATCTAGGTGGCTACAGCGTCGGCAAACCGTTGGCCAACCCAACGCTCACATTCGCCGCCGAAAAGCTGGTACCCCACACCGCATTGACTGCGGTTGCAACCATCTGCGCGCCTGACACCACACGGCTGCTGTCTTCGATCAATAACAACCGAGGGTCACACAGCTCACGCAAGCGTGCGGCTTCGAAGCTGACATCCTTGCCAGCCTGTTGAGCTTGGCGAATCAGCGCGAGATGTGACTGCATCGCGGTTGGATTGTAAAAATAGAACACCTGACTTTGCTCAGGCGGCGCCAACGCGAGATGCAAGTACGAATATGCATAGGTAAATGCTGATGCAATTGCAGGTGCGGTAGTGCCGAAATCTGCGAGGAGTTTGCCGTGACTGAACACTGTTGTATCGATCGGCTCGGCGCGCGGCCAGTACACGGCATCAGCGCCACATTTGGTAACGATGCTTTGGCTTTGCTCGATCGGCACCAGATTGTCGTTTTGATCGTGCAGCACGATGGTTTTTTCTGGCAACCCAATCGCGTTGCTAGGACACAACTCGCGAATCGACAAGCCGCGATAATCGCTGCCCACCGTCGCTGCGGGTCCGCCGGTACTCGCGAAAATACGATTGACGTACGGTATGAGATATTCACCTGCGGTGCCAGTTCGCGAGCGAAAGTGCGCTTCCATCGTCGCAAAATCGGCTGGCGGATAGAGCGCTACGGTGACCAGCGGCCGAACGCGGACATCACCATATGCGCTGGCGTAGAGTGCTTCAAACCCGCCCCAACTACCACCCAACACCCCGACGCGGCCGCGATCGACATTGGCTTGCTCCGCAACGAACCACATACCGGCGCGCATGTCTTCGATATCGTCGCGCACCGAGCCGCCGGCATAAAACCGGCCGTACAGCATCACGACCGAAAAATCGTTAAGCAAGTGCGGCAACGCTTCGCTTTGCACATCCGCGATCGGCTTGGCTTCGTAAAGAATCTGCGTTGTCGCCGTGCTGTTTGGGCCGTCGGCATCTTGATGAATGATCTGTCGATCACCGGGTTGTGGATTGGGCCTGCTCGCGAAATATCCAGCCCAGCGCGTATCAACTTCTTCGCCAGTCCAATCGATGCCGGCATAGGGTTGGGTCAGCACCACCGTAGGTCGCGGTCCCGGTTTGTCGGACATCAAAAAATGCACATAGGTGCGTGCACCGTCGCTGTGAACAATACGCACCAGTTGGCCGGGAAATGTCCGGCCCTCGAAAATATACGGTTCCTGACGAAGTACGGTGAACTGATACGTCACCTCGGCAGGTGCATCCGGCGCTGCGTCTGGTGGCAGCGATGGCGAACTACCACAACCAGCAACCGCGATCAACCCAGCGACGATACTGCAACGAACAGCCGGTTTCATTCTGCGAGAATATCAGATTGCGTATGCGGGTGGACAAGACCTGACGACAACGTGGCATTACGCGGTGATCAGCCGCACACCCCAAACGTCCAACCCTCGGTGCGCGCCACCGCCGGCGACAACGAGGGTGGTGACCAGAATGCAGGCTGAGCCGCGATGCTGCGCAATCCGGCCGCAGCGATCAACGCATCAGTTTTGTCATCGGTGAGCCCGCGCATCCGGGCGGCTGGGGCCGAACCAAGCTGCGCCAAAGCGTGATTGAGCGCGGCGGCGGTGCGCAACTTGGCACCGTTGCCAACGGCCATTTTAATGAAGGCTCGACAATACAATTCGACCACCACCGCACCACTCGCGGGGCGTGGTTCGAAGGGCCATATCGCCGCTTGTTGACCGATGCGATGCAACAAGCGCATGCCAGCGAAACTCGCTTTGGCAACCTGCGCGGCACCCACACAATCAAAGATCGACGACGCTTTGCCGCCGCCGCTAGCATTAAAAACTTGTTCACAGCGACGCCAGCGTTGATATGGCGCTTTGGCCCCCGACGCAACACCGAGATAAAATTGCGCACGATGCCGTTGCTCGATGAAACTGGCGGCACCTAAATCGGCGTCATTGCTGTGCTCGTCGACGTAAGCCCATAGCGGGCGGGCGGTGCGCGGTGCGATGCCAGGTAAATAGCTTGCAGCGTCAACAAACGGTGGTGCAAATGAAAAATCAAAACCGATCAATGCCCGCTGCGAAAACCATTGTCGCTGCAAATAGTCCAACACCCCAGCGCGCGACCAACCGCCACGCGGCTGCACTAACCGCGGCGCCGCGTGACCGCGCTCACAGACCGCAACTTGTAATTTATGAGCGTAGTGATCTTTGGCGCCTGACCAATCGACCGCAATGTAAGCGTCGAACACCGAGCCTCGCCGATTACGGCACCAAGCCTGGGCCCGGTTGTGAGACGTAGTACCAATTGCCTGAAAATGGCAGCTTGCCTGTGCTGATCGCAGTTGGCGCTGATGGCACCTCAGCGAAGGCCATGACGTTCCAGCCTGGAACCAACGTTACATCGTAACGCTCGTTGGACGGCGTAGTGCAAGCGCCTGACATTTTGGTGGCAACATCAGCGAAAACCAAACCATGACGATTGCCGCGCGGAGCTTCGCCGAGGCTGGCCGGCGTATCACCATTGAGCAAAATGCCGGTGCGATTACCCGCAGCGTTGTAGACCGCAAATGTCGCGATTGCCAAGCGTGCGTCGACGGGGACAATAGCGAAGGTGCCACAATCGACTCGCAATGTTTTGCCGTTGAGTTGCGGTGCGATTTGCGCACGCGTCGGCAAGGTAATCGCAAAACCACCACGCGCGTCAAAGGTCGCAGTCGCGGCTGTGGATTCCATTCGTTCATCCTCTTGCGGCACATCAATGCGCAACATCGCACCGGGAAATGGCGTCCAGTTGGCGACCATGCCTTGGATTGTTGGCGGTGCAGCCTCGGTGACGGTACCTGTGGTGACAGCCCCTGGACCCTGCGGGGCGACCGGCGTGCCGCGTTGCACGATACAACCCGCGATTGCGAATAGCCCGACACTTTGTAGTAACAAAAGTTTCATGACCGCAGCTTAGAGGTGCTTGGTCGGATTGTCAGGCCGTAGCGGTGCGATTACCTAACGATCGGTAAACCAGCACGTTGTGGTTGCAAACCTTGGCTGCCCGCCTGACACTACGATTTATGAAAATTGCGACATTGCTTGTTTCCAGTCTGTTCGGCTTTGCGTTCGCTGCTTGCAGCGACAAAGCCACCACCGTCGATGCGCCTAAAGTTGTCGATTCGCGCGTCGTCGATGGCCCTACATCCGATGCCCCAATCGCCGATGCTCCACGGGTCGATGCCCGCATGGCGTCTGCAACATGGACCGCCGTGCACAACGAATTCAAAGCGTTGTGTCTGCCCTGCCACGGCAACAACGGCGGCTCCGGTGGCCACAAAATGGGCCAGACCGATGTGCTGCGAGCGTTTGCCGATTCACAGCTAAACTCGAACTCTTGTGCAGGTAAGAAAAAAGGCGCTTGTGCCGCTGATCGAATTCGTTCGGGCGAAATGCCACAAGGAGCGCCGCTGTCGGCCAGCGAACGGACCCGGGTGATCGGGCTCATTGATGCATGGATTGCTGTTGGTCAACCGTAGTCCTTACACGTTACTTGGTGGTGCGGCGGGCGGGTGGACGGGCGGACGGACGGGCGGGCGGACTTTCGGACTTTCGGACTGCCGGACTTTCGGACTTTCGGACTGCCGGACTTTCGGACTTTCGGACTTTCGGACTTTCGGACTTTCGGACTTTCGGACTTACGGACTTTCGGACTTTCGGACTGCCGGACTTGCGGACTTGCGGACTTGCGGACTTGCGGACTTGCGGACTTGCGGACTGCCGGACTTGCGGACTTGCGGACTTGCGGACTTGCGGACTTGCGGACTTGCGGACTTGCGGACTTGCGGACTTGCGGACTTGCGGACTTGCGGAC
>JAYWHS010000969.1:0-7928 GCA_043777635.1 Kofleriaceae bacterium
TCGACAACACCGTCGCCGCGATTTTTTGTTCTTCATTGTAGGCGGGGATAACTACAGCAACCCGCTGGTTTGCAAACATCGCCAGGTTGTAGTCGCAACGGCGGGCAACGTCTAGGCTAGAACGTCGGCGGGCACGGTGGTTTCTGAACCGCGATCACCGCCGCTGCGGTGTAGGTTCTGCGCCTACGCGTGGTACCGGACCGCTACAATACTGTACACACTCGCGCCTTTCGGCCTGATGATCGTCACGTCATCGCCGATGGTTTTACCCATCAACCCCTTGGCCATCGGCGCATCCATGCTGATCCAGCCTTGATCAACATCGGATTCGTCCGGGCCAACGATGCGATAGGTTTTTTCGTCGCCGGTGTCATCTTCAACCGTCACCCACGCGCCAAAAAACACGCGATTTGGATCGCTGGGCGCATCAACAACAATTTTGACCGCTTCGAGACGTTTGGTTAAAAATCGAACCCGGTAGTCGATCTCGCGTAGCCGGCGCTTACCATAGATGTATTCGGCGTTTTCGCTGCGGTCACCCTGTGCTGCTGCGTCGGCCACTTCTTGGGTCACGCGCGGCCGTTCGATCAGCCACAATTGATCGAGCTCAGCCCGCATTTTGGCGGCCCCAGCAGGGGTGATATAGGCCGATGAAGGCGGCCGCGGTGGGCGATATCTCGTCGACATTGCAGGAGCTTAGGCGACATTGGGCCTAGGAATACGAGAATTCGCCAGCCTCGTGTATGATGCCGCTCGAACCGTGTTTGAATTGCTCATTATTGTTGCGCTGATGGTCGTCAACGGACTATTTGCAGCAGCCGAAATTGCCGTACTTAGTGTGCGCAAAACCCGGTTGTCGGAGTTGGTGCGCCGGCGCGACAAAAGGGCCCTCGCGGTGCAAAGCCTGCGTGACCAGCCTGAACGTTTTTTAGCTACCGTGCAAATTGGCATCACAGTGGTGGGCACCGCAGCCGCTGCGTTTGGTGGCCATGGTCTTGCGGTGTTGCTGGTAAAGCCGCTGGAACGCGCTGGTTTTGGCGAATCATCGGACACCGTTGCCTTTGTCATAGTGGTGGCTGGGATTTCGTTTTTTGAGCTGATTGTCGGTGAGTTAATTCCTAAATCGTTAGCGTTGCGCTATTCGGATCGCTACTCGTTCTTCGTTGGCCGGCCACTGTTGTCGCTGTCGCGGGTCTTTGCCCCGTTGGTTTGGTTATTGACGGCGGTGTCCAACCTGGTGCTACGTTTTTTTGGTGACAGTACCAACTTCACCGAAGCGCGGTTGTCTAAAGATGAGTTGCAAGAGCTAGTAGAAGAAGCCGCCAAAACCGGTTCGGTCGATCCACGGGCCAGTGAAATCGCTTCGCGGGCGTTGGGTTTTGGCGAAGTTACCGTCGCTGAGGTGATGGTGCCGCGCTCTAAAATGGTGGCGTTACGCCGTGGTGCGCCGGTGGCGGAAGTGCAGCGTCTCATCTTGGAAGAGGGTCACAGCCGCATGCCGGTGTATGAAAACAACCTCGATAACATCGTCGGCTACGTGGTGGCACGCGATGTGTTGTCGATGGCGTGGGATCAAAATTTGGTGATGTTTGAGGACATTTTACGCCCGCCGTACAAGGTGAACGAAGGCACCCGTGCGCTGGATCTGTTGCGCGACATGCAGCGCGAGCGCACTCAAATGGCGGTGGTGGTCGACGATACCGCCAGCGTTTCCGGGTTGGTCACCATCGAAGACCTGATTGAAGAGCTGGTTGGCGATATTTTCAGCGAAGATGATGTCCCTGAATCGTTTTTCACTAAAGAACCAGCCGGAACTGTCGTTGTGCAAGGTTGGGCACCGGTGCGTAAAGTGAATCGCGATTTGGACTTGGACCTGCCGGTGGGCCGCGATCGCACCACCATCGCTGGTTTGTGTATGGCGCTCGCCCACTCGATCCCGCAAAATGGCGAACGGCTCACGACCGAAGACGGTACGGTGATCGAAGTCATCGACGCCTCGCTGCGGCGGGTTCGCCGGGTCAGAATTCATCCAGTGGTCGCGCATGACTCGGCCGAGCGTGCCTGAGCGCCCCGTGGCATACGAACCGCGTTTATTGAGCGGAGGCCGGGGAAGAAAATAGATTGAAATTCGTAGCCGCTCATGGGGTTTTTTCGGCTGCAAAATCCGGTAGAGTATTGGGGATGTCGACGGTGATTGCTCGAGATGCCAGCGCGGCGGATCAGCTCGTCTACACGTGGCCGTATCCGATTGGTGCGGAATGTGACGTGCAATGCAACAGCGACGATCAAGTGGTGATGTGCCCTGCATGGACGGTAGGTAACAGCCTGGGACCAGGCCGCCATCGTTGGCGGACCCCAGATCCAATGCGGCCGACCGCTGCGTATTTTGTATTGACCGGCCCAGTTGAGGTAGGTTTCGATTGCGCAACCAGTTTTGTAGTACCGCTGACGCAGCAGCCCGTGCGCATCCGCGCAAGTGGTTCGGTCACGGTACGGTGTAGCGATCCATTGATGCTGGTTTCGCAATTTGTTGGCTTGCCATTTTACGATATTGATCGCGGGCTTAAACAAAGCGTGGCCCGCAGCGTCGAGCGAATATTGGCGAGGTTGCTGGTTCGCAGAACGGTCACCACCGGTTCAACGTTGGCGTTAATGGATCGCGCTGCGCGTGGCGCCATTATCGAAGAGCTGTTGGCTTTTCATCCAGCTGGCGGCGCGGTCTTTGGCCTAGAGTTCGCGCGGTTGCTCTCACTCGATATTTCGGTTGACGATGGCTCGCAAATTCTCGGCGCACCGGCGGTGGCCCGGCCGATTGCGACCCGCACTCCATCGCCCGGCCAAGTTACGGTACGCGACTCGGTCGCCGATATGACGCATGCGAAAAATGCAGGCAATGTATTGCCGCCGGTGTCCAGCGACGCCAACGATCGCAAGGTTGCTGGCAATGAAACCGTGCGTGGTCGCGCCCCAGGAGTGCAATCGGTCGCTGAAATTTTACAGCAAGCCCAAAGCAATCGCGGCGATCAAGGCAACGGCACCAGGCCGGCCGACGCCCACGACGCCAACGCTGCCGTGCAAAGATTAGCGGCAGCGGATGACACGCTCGATGGCGTCAAGCCGGTGCGGGTTGATGCTGCGCAATCGGTCATGGGCGGCAGCGCAAGTGGATTGGGCGACTACGGCGCATCAGCTGTGGCAGCGCGTCGCAAGACCCCGCAAATGGGCGTGCCTGTTATCGCGGATGCGGTCGTCGCGCGTGAAACTTCGTCGGCCAACAGCGGTGTCGCTTCAGGCGAAATCACGCCAAGAATCGCAATGGTACCAGCCAGCGTTCCAACCGTCACCGCGATGTCGGCGCCTCAAGCGTTTGCATCAGGTGAGTTCACGCCGCGCACGACGACCGCGCCACCGAGTGGGGCCGTCGCTGGCGAAATTACCCCTCGCGGCAACGGGTCAAGCAGCGGAGCTAAGCCCCGTGGTGAAAATGATCCACAGGGGCGCGGTGCAATTATGGCCGTCGGCGGGATGGGTATCGGCATGGGCAATGCCGCGTCTGGTGAAGTGTCGACCAAAGTAGCGGCTGGTGGTCGGGTGTTGGTTCAAGGCGCTAACGGTTTGATGCAAGCTGCGGTCGTTAAACAATTGTTGTCTGGCTATTACGAACTTGAAGTTGGCTCCACGGGTGAAACCATGTGGGTGCCGATGGCCAAAGTCGTTCCGCAATAACTAGTCGACTGTGCCGGACCCGAGCCTTCCGTGCCGGGCATGAACCGTCTGTAAAACCAGGCAGATCCTCGTAGTGAAGCACTGCGCTTTGCGTCGGGTGGTGAACGCGTGTGGCATACACCGGCAGCCTATGCCGATGTTGGATCACAAGTGCCGTGCAGTCTGGTAACTCCTCACAATATCGGAGGTATATTACATGTAAGCCAATGAAATTGTTCATTTATTATGGGTTAACTGTGGGTTAGTCGTTGACTGCGATTTGTGATCCTTCTAACGTTAAATACAAGGGGGACACTGATGAAACCATCATTTCGAAATGCTGTCTTTTGCGGTTTAGTGGCGACGTTTCTGCTGGGCACATCCCAGCAAGCCAACGCTGCTGCCGGCGCACAGTCGTTGACGTTGAGACCAACCAACGGTGCCACCACCGTGACGAGGGTTGAAACGGTTTTTGGTAATTCCATCGCGGCTGGCTACTGCGGATTGTTTTGCCGCATTGATTCGTATGCCGTGCATTTCGGCCGCGATATCGCCAATGGGGTGCGAGCCAACGTTTCTTATAAAGGCAAAGCCGTCAGTGGCGAAACCATGTCGCAGATTGTTGGTCGTATCAATAACAACAGCACTGATCTCGCGGCTGCGGATTATGTGGTGCTCGAAGGTTGTGGCAATGATTACTTAAATGCACGTACGGCGTACCGCAAGCAGACCAACTGCACCGATGAAACCGTGATCAACACAGCGTTGACAACATGTAAGACGCAAATGGTGCGCGCGCTTGATGCGATTGCAGCAAAGCGCAAAGCGGGATCAAAAGTCACCGTAATGGCGATTTATTATCCAGGCATCAATGATGACAAAGGTCGTTCATGCAACGGCATGTCGCACTTTGATATTTTCCTCGACTACATTTCCGAAGGCAATTGGTTCACTTGTAACGAAGCCTGGAAACGCGGCTTCAAATGCGTCGATGGCATCGCTGCCGTCAACGCCGCCGATGTTGACACTGCAAAAGACGCCGACGCTGACATCGATGCGAACCAGGTCCGCATGAGTCAAGCCACCGATACCGACAATCTGGCTGCGTATCTCACGCGGATCAATGACAACAAAGCCGTGTTGACCGATGGCCATAGCAAGGTCACGGCGACTGGCACGGTCGACTTTTTGCAAAGTGACAATACCCATCCAACGGCGGCAGGTCATCGTCGCCTCGGTGCTGAGCACACGGCTGCAGGGATCTAGTTTCTGAGCGCGCACCGAGCGGTGCCGGCGTCTGACACTGCGAACGTGGCCGCGGCGTCGCGCGTTTGGCCGTGGCACTTCGCCGCAATTGTGGCCAGCGCAATGCTGTTCGCGGTGAGCCAGCCGTCGATCGGCGTGTCGGCTACAGCGTGGATCGCACTGGTGCCAGCGTGTTGGGCCATTGTCCAGGCTCGCACCTGGCAACATGCACTGATCATCGGCGCATCGCTGGGTGCGTTGACCACTGGCTTGGTGTGTTGGTGGTTGCCGCAATCGGTGCAAGCCTTCCACGGTGTGTCGCCGTGGGCTGCGTGGCCGATCTTCGTCGGATACGCATTTGTCGGACAGCTGCAATTTCCGATCTTTGCATTGCTGCGCTGGCGTTGGCGCGAACGACATGATGTTGCCACTGTGCTAGTCTTGGCTGCGAGTTACACCGGCCTTGATTGGTTGACTCCCAAACTGTTTAAAGACACGTTGGCACTGGCGTTCTACGCCGACGCGCATGTGATTCAAATCGCCGACCTGGGCGGAATCTTTTTGCTGACGTTCGTCGCGGTGTTGGTGAATCAAGCGGTGGTTGCCGGTCTCGCAACCCGGCGCCGCAGTTGGCCAGTCGTGTTGGTGTCGGGTGGTGCACTGCTTGCCACCGTCGGGTACAGCGTGGTGCGGCGCAATCAAATCGTCGATGCGACCACAATTGCGCCACGGTTTCGCGCTGCGGTAATTCAAGCTAACGTTGGCAATTTTCAAAAAGTCGCAGCGGAGCGCGGGGATTTTGATGCCGTTGTAGATGTGATGAAACGCTATGGCACACTTTCCGATCGTGAAATGACTGGGCCGGTACCGCCCGATGTCATCGTGTGGCCAGAGACTGCATATCCATTGGCGTGGGGCGCGCATCGCACGCCGCTCGATGATCAAATCGACGAAGAATTGACATCGTACACGCGCGAACGCAACGTTGCGTTGGTGTTCGGCGGCTACCATCGCGTCGAAACTCGTGAGTACAACAGCGCCATCGTACTGGGGCCTGACGGTCACGCCGACGTCTATCATAAGTATCTATTGGTGCCGTTCGCCGAGCAGATGCCATTTGGAAAAGCGATGTTTTCGACTGGCGACTCACCGCGAACCTTGGCGTTGCCGTTGCGTAGTGGTGGCGCCGTGACGGTGGCGCCGATCATCTGCTACGAAGCGCTGGCCCCGAGTCATGTGATTGCTGGCGTCCGTGCCGGCGGCCAGGTGATTCTCAACCTAACCAATGACTCGTGGTTCATTGCGACCGCAGAGAAAAAGTTACATTTCGCGTCGTCGGTGTTGCGGTCGGTCGAAACTCGGCGTGCTCAGATTCGGTCGACCAACACCGGCATTTCAGCGCTGATTTTGCCTGATGGCACCATCGAGAATGCTGGCCCCGTGGATGCGGAAATTGCGTTGTCGTATGAAGTTCCGATCCTGACGGGCACGTCGCTCGCGGTGAATTTCGGCGCATGGGCTGGGCCGGTTTGTTTGGGCTGCGGGCTGCTCGGTGTCATTGGCCTTGAGCTCCGACGCCGACGTCGCTGATGCTGCAGGTGTTAGGCTTTTTTCTTCTTGCCCGGCAAAATCCCCATCAACTTGCAGACGATGCCCAACATGATTTCATCGGCGCCGCCACCGATCGACATCAAGCGAGTGTCGCGATACGCCCGTGACACACTGTTGTCCCACATAAAGCCCATGCCACCCCAATACTGCAAACAGGCGTCGGTGACTTCGCGGCCGAGTCGGCCAGCTTTGAGTTTGGCCATCGAGGCCAACATCGTGACATCTTTGCCGCCAACGTATTCTTCGACGGCGCGATAGACTAACGAGCGCAGCAGTTCAACTTCGGTTTGCAGTTCGGCCATGCGAAAATGCACAACTTGATTATCGATGACGGGCTGGCCAAAGGTTTGGCGTTCTTTGCAATACGCAATGGTTTGGTTGATGCAAGATTCCATGCCGCGCAGTGCCGAGCCAGCGCCGAAGATGCGCTCTTCTTGAAACTGCACCATCTGCATCATAAAGCCCATGCCTTCAGCAGCGATGCGATTGCGTTGCGGCACGCGCACGTTTTCAAAAAACACCGGGCAGGTATCGGAGGCGCGCATCCCGAGCTTGTCGAGTTTTGCACCGACGGTGACGCCTGGCGTTTTTGCTGGCACGATGATCAATGATTTGTTCATGTGCACCGGGCCTTCGCCGGTATTGGCTAACACACAGAACCAATCGGCTTGCGCCGCGTTGGTGATCCACATTTTAGAACCGTTGATGATGTAGTCGTCGCCGTCTTTTTTGGCCACGGTTTTGATCGCGGCGACATCTGAGCCGCCGCTGACTTCACTAACAGCAATCGCAGCGACGGCATCGCCGGTGATTGCAGGCACCAAAAATTCTTGGCGCAGCTCGTCGGAGCCCCAGCGCGCTAGCGCCGGTGTGGCCATGTCGGTTTGCACGCCAATGGCCATCGGGATGGCCCCGCAGTTGATGCCGCCGAGTTCTTCGATCGCAGCGAGGGCGTAGGAATAATCGAGCCCCATACCGCCGAAGGCTTCGGGTTTGCTAATGCCGAGTAAGCCGAGCGCGCCCATTTTTTTGAAAAGTTCGCGGGCAGGAAATGCACCGGCGCGTTCCCATTCATCAACGTGTGGATTGATTTGTTTTTCAACAAACTCACGCATGGTGCGGCGCAACTGCTGGTGTTCTTCGGTCAATCGCATGCGCGAAAAATAGCGCGCTCGTCCCAGAAAAATCCGGATCGTGGCAGAAAATGCGACAACATTGCTGCTGTGCAAAAAATGTCAAATGCTTGAAATCAGTGAAAAGCGTAGATGTCGCACCTAGTCGCATGCTCAGTACGTCGTCGATTTCGCTTGCTTGACCAGCATAATCTGCAAACATACGCGGCGCTGATGCAATCGCCCGTCCGAAAT
>JAYWHS010000970.1:0-2359 GCA_043777635.1 Kofleriaceae bacterium
GTGGTAGTGCCGGCGCGCAAGGTGGTAATGCCGATGCGAGTACTGCAACAGGTTCAGGCGGCAATGCGGGCGGGGCCACGGGCGGAGCCAATGCAGGCAGCGCTAGTGGCGCCGGCGCCGCTGCTGCTACGGAATCTGCCGATGTCGGCGGCGTTAGTTCGAACAGTTCCGAAGCAGGCAATGCGGGCGGTGCAAATGCAAGCAACGTAGGTGGCGCCAGTGGAGGTCGTCCAGACGCTTCCGGCATTGGTAGTCCAAGCGGTGCAGGTGTCAGCAATATCGACGCCGGCGCTGTTGCCCCGGTACCTGCAGGTAGTGCGGGTAGCGTTGTAAATCCTTCAAGTGCGGTTGCCCAACCGTCGGTGACGCCAGATACCTCAGCAGTTGGTACGGGCACGGGTAACTTGGGCAATGCTGAGTCAGCGAATGCTGCAGCGGCGATTGGTGGTTCGAGTGTCGACGGTGTGGCAGGTGCGGATGTCGTGAGCAGTGTGCCGGGCGGGGCATCCAGCGGTGCTGTGACTGGAGCCACCGATGTCGCAAATCCGGCAGGTAGCGTGTCGGCAACTGCGGAATCAAGCTCTCGCGTCGCTGAACGAAGCGCAGCCGGCGGCGAAGGCCTCAATCCAAACGATCCACGTGGCGGCAGTGGTTTGGGTGGCGGTGTTACACCAGACCGTCAAGTCGAAGCTGAACTTCAAAACAGCATGGGCGGCAATGCAGCGCGTGCGGTCGGTGGTGATGCCAACGGGCTCGATTTCGCAGCGCGTGCGCAAGTCGAAGATGGCATGCATGTGAGCACGCCGAACGTCGCTGACGTCAATGCTCAAAATGTTGGCCAAGGCATGATCGACGGATCAACTGATGCCTCCGCTGCTCAAGCCAAGGTGCAGCGTGCTACCGAGGCTGAGGCCCAAGCCGGGCAGACCTACGAACAAGCGCGGTTCAAAGCCGACAACGTGAAAGCCGAAGGCGCTCGGGTCGTCAATAATCCAACCGGCAGTGCGCAAGAGTTCGCTCAAGGTCGGGTCGAAACCGCTGGCAATGCCGCAGTCGAAAAAGAACTCGGCGCTGGGCTAGGCGTTGGCGCTGCGGGTGTGACTGGCGTGAGTCTAGGCCAGACCGGAGCCGACATCGGTAACCCGGATGCCCTCGAACGCGAAGTCAGGATTCAGTCCAGTAGCGCGTCGTTCAATGCCAACATTGAAGCCAGCGAGCAATCGCATTCGGCCCGCAATGTGGCTGATGCGCCGGATACCGCTCCAGATACCACCGGCGACGTCAAGCCACCGCGCAAATAGTCGCTCGGACTATTCTTGGTCGATTGCGGCAGCCGCGCGTTGATCTAGGCCCTAGACATTACTAGGATTACGTCGCCTTTGACGGGGGCGTTACGGAAGGATTTCTCATGGATGAGGAAGCCCTAATGGCTTGGCAAGATGTGTTGGATTCAATCATGGCGGGGCGGCCCGGGGACATGTCATGTCCTTTTTGCAACCATCGGCCTTTGACTGTCGAAGAAATCGACTTCACTACGCGCATTTCGTGTGCGAAGTGCAAGAAGTTTATTCAAGGGCGGTTTAGCCCATGAGTGGCCCATGAGTGATCGTGAATTTTTAGGCAAAGGGCTGCGATTTCCGGTTTCGGTAAATCTCAGCGGCGGCATCTCAAGTTCGACCCTTGAGGAAAACGTCCGACAATCGATCTTTGTTATCCTCGGTACGGCACCGGGCGAGCGCGTCATGCGTCCTGATTTTGGCTGCCGCATTCATGATCTGATGTTTGCGCCGAACAACATTATCACCTCTGCCCGCGCGCAGATTTTTTGCGAAGAAGCGATTTACAAATATGAACCCCGGGTTTCCAAAGTAGTTTGCTCGGCGGCACCGCACCCTGATGAACCCAACCGGTTGGATATTCGGCTCGAATACGTCCTGGCTGGGGCCAACACTCCCAAGAATCTTGTATTCCCATTCTACCTCCGTAACGAAGAGGAAGAAGCCAAGGGTTAGCCCTGGCTTCTGCAACCAAGCGAGCGAACGATGATCCCACCGCCGAAACTCGACGACCGCAATTATTACGACATCGTCGCCGAAGCAATCGGCATGATTCCGCGATACGCACCGGAGTGGACCAACCACAACCCAAGCGATCCCGGCATTACGCTGATCGAGCTGGCCGCTTGGATGACCGATATTTTGATTTACCGGCTCAATCAAGTGCCGGACAAAAACTATGTCGCATTTCTAAACTTACTCGGCATCAAGCTGCGGCCACCAAGATCGGCGCGGGCACTCGTCCAGTTTGCGCTCGTTGACGGCGCGCAAAAACAAAAAGTGCCGCGTGGCACCCAAGTCAC
>JAYWHS010000971.1:0-2357 GCA_043777635.1 Kofleriaceae bacterium
GGGTTGGCTGTTTGGCCCAGTATGGACTGTGTTGTACGTGATGATTGCGATTGCTGGCACATTGGCTTGGCGGCACACGGCGACACGGCGCAAAACCACTCCATGGTGGATCGCCCAAATGGCGTTGAACGCTTTATGGACGCCGATGTTTTTTGGCCTGCACCAACTTTGGTTGGCGGTCGCCGTGATCCTTGGCGTGTGGGTTTGTATCGTTGGCTTCATCATCGCCACACGGCCGCATCAGCCGCGAGTTGCCGCGTTGTTCGTGCCTTACCTAGCGTGGGTCAGTTTTGCTAGTGCGTTGAATATTGCAATTGCGTCCATGAACTAATCGCGACCGCAGCGCGCAGGGCGTGATCGTCCATTGAGTTCACACTTGATCGCGACACTCATGAATTGCGCGCAAATGTCACCGCGCACGCGTTGCTGCGATTTTCTGATGCATGGTTGGACGTGTTGCGGTAGGCTCAGGCCATGGCTCATCCCGCCCGCATGCTTGCAACCGAAGCCGATCTCCGTGCGGTGCCTGACGATCGGATCGCGCACCTTGTCGACGGAGTCATCTACAGTCATGCTCGGCCACGCATCGCTCATGCGGAATTGACCGGTGCGCTGTACCTTGAACTTGCAAACGCATTCAGCGACACTCGTCGCGGCGGTCCTGGTGGTTGGCTGTTTTTAATCGAGCCAGAGTTAGTGCTCGGCCGCGACATCCTCGTCCCCGATATCGCCGGTTGGCGACGCGAGCGGTTGCCCCGCGCCCCTGCAACGGCGCGAATTTCGTTAGCGCCAGATTGGGTATGCGAAACTTTATCAAAAGGCACCGAAGCCTTTGATCGCGGCCCCAAACGGCGCAGTTATGCACGAGCCCAAGTCCCGCACCTTTGGTACGTACAACCCGAATCGAAATTGATCGAAGTTTTTCGCAAACAAGGTGATTTCTACGCCAGCGTTGCTGACGGCTTGATTACCGATCGTATCGCGCTTGAACCCTTTGAAGCCTCGCCGCTTGAGCTTGGCGAACTTGGCGCATGGGCCGACGCCACCGACGAAAATGCTACTTGATGGCCGCTGGCTCAGTAGTCGGTGGCAATTGATCAAGCGTTGAAATCAGCACTTGCATGGTGTCGCCTAACCGCAATGGCAGCACGGCACCATCACCAACTGTGATCCAATACACGCGAGGCTCCCACGGATAGCCGCTGCGCCGTGTGACCAAGCCTACCCGTGCCGCGCCGGCGCGCTTGGCGTCAATAATCACCGGCCGCACATCGCTGAGCCGCGCACTAGGCGCCGCGTGAATCAACACATCGCGATCGCCACGTAGTTGCAGCAATCGCGGCACCCGATCAACAACAGGTAACCGCAACTCACCAACCAGCAGCTCGCCAACCGCGTTCAATTCAACAATCACCGACGCGTCGCTAGCAGGCATCGGCAACGCAGCAGAGCCTGAGGTTGGCCAACGAATCGGATCACCGATTCGCTCGGCTCGGCGCCGGCGCTCCACACTCGCAGCTTCGAGCAGCTCCCATTTGTGGACGTAGTCGCGCCACGTTGGATCATTTGCACAAAAGACACAGTCGGACACAGCGGTACGTACGCGTCCAGTAAATCGTTGCAACACAATGTGGCGCACCACATCAGCTTGATACTCCGGGACCACGCTGTAGCACTCGACCTTGAGAACGTCACCGCACAAGCGCACGATGTAGGCTTGCGGATCTTCGTAGGCCAGCGGGGTAAACTTGGCATCTTTGCTGGTCATTCGTTGCTGCACAGTGTCAGCCCGAAGCGGATCCTGCAGCCCGATTGGCCATACGTTGGTTACAACGTCACGTAACTCGCGCTCAAACGACATCTCGCTAGCAGCCAGCATCGGCGCTAAAGCTAACGTCACCAGCTTAAGCTCGGCGTCGCCCGCAACGGTTGCATCCATCAACGGCCGCATCATCGATAACTTGCTCGCAAGAATTGCATAGCCGGTCGCGGTCCGGCCCTTGGCGACATAGTTTTCAACCGCCAGCCGAACATCGGCGCGGTGGTAGTCATTTGCCGATTCGGTGCGAATCTCGATGCGTTCTTGGGTGCACGCGGCTACTAGCAGCAAAGCTGCGACTACGTGGCGATTCATAGCCACTCGCTATAAAGTGCGCGCAATGCCGTGCGCACCATGGCCTCGGACACCGCATTGCCCAGCACTACGATGCGCGGCTTGGGCGTGACCGGTGTACCAGTTGCCGCATCATTGACCATCGGCAACGGTGCCCATGAATAACGCGGCCCAACGCGGTGAAAAGCGATCCACCGCTCGCCGGCAGGTAACGCGACACGCGTGATGCCCTTGATGCGCACCG
>JAYWHS010000972.1:0-2357 GCA_043777635.1 Kofleriaceae bacterium
ATTTTTTTGATCGCAACGGCAAACCCATCCTGCGGCGCGAGGTGCCGGTGGTTAGCCGCCGTTCGCCGTTTGAAAGCGAAATTGCCGTCGACCGCACGCACGACGTCACCGAGCCGGTGAGCTTCCGCATCATTGCACCAACCACTGCGAGCTACTACACGGTCCACGCCAACCGCAGTGTCGCGGTACGCCTATCGCGGTTCATTGGCCACGAAGATCGATTGCGCGAGCCGTTTTTGTCGCATCCAAGCAGCAGCTATGTGTGGCGCTATGCCGGTCGCGACTTGCGCATCTGGCTACCTTTTGTGTCGCAACAACACGCCGCCTTGCTGGCCGCCGGCCATGTCGACACCTTGGTTGCACAACCGCGCCTTGAGGTCCTCGGCGATGGCGCGTTTGATCCAAACTACATCGACGATGCCGCACCACCTGCCGCCAACACCGCGTTGGTCACCCTCGATGCGATCGGCAGCGCCGAACAACAGCGGATCCGCGAGCCGGTGCGCGATGATGCGTTAGCGCACACCCTCAAAACCTGGCCGGCCGGCACCGTCACCCGAATCCAACCGGGTACGCCACGGGAATTTCTAAGTACCAACCAAGCACCAGGCCGCCCACGGCTAAGCCTGCGCACAACTGCCGCTGCGCTTGGCCAACCACTCACTGTCACGCTCGACCAACAGCCCTGGCTGCAATATACGCTGACGTCGCTCGGCGATACGCTGGACCTACCGGTGGCCAGCGTCGGCAAACATACGATCGCAGTGACTGCGCCGTCGGGGACATCTGTGTGGCTCGATCGCCCACCAACGCCGGACGTGCGCGGCAATACCTTGGGCGTCATCAAACTTCGCAACGTGTATGCCCTATCCTCGACCCCAGTTCGAGTGCGTGCCGTGCGTCGCACCGGCACCAGCGTAAGGGTATATGCCATCGTGTATGCGCCCAAACCCGCAGCGAATCCAAACGTGAAGCTGCGCATTACCATCAGTGGTGGCAATCCAACGCGTAGCGAGGGCGCTGTGGTAAAACATCTAACCTTGGGTGATCGCATCCTTACGTTGCCTGCGGCCACATCCGATACCCAGCCGACGTTCGTCGACATCGACGATAAAAAAGTCGGCTACCCCCGCGTCATAAGTTTGGGCCTGCTCGACGACCTGCAAATTGGCACCCATGAAGTCGACGTGTATGGGCCGCCCGACGCCAACCTATGGGTGCGCTTTGTCGTCACAGCCTCAGCGGTGGTCCCGACCACCGACCCAGGCGCGATGGTTTGGCGTCGCAACCTGATCCCAGCGCTTGAGATCGAATAGTATGAAGACCTTTTTACTTTCAAGCCTGCGGTTGCTTGTCGTAGCGATGCTTGGCATGGCTAGTTGTCGCTGTCATGCCCGGAGTCCCATGGTGAATGCATCGCGGTTACAACGCAACGCGCCGACGACTGTTGCGCTCGTGCCGGTTGAGTTCCCAGTCTTTGCAAACATGGCGTGGCCGGCCCAGCCCGACGCTGAGTTTACGCCCATGACAGCCAAAGAGCTCGATCAACTGGATGCGCTGACCGTGCAGTTGTGGCGCGGCGTGGCAGCCGACCAACGCGTCGCAGTAGCGAGTGCAGCCGCAGCATTGGGCATGCGCCTTAGTTACCTTGAAGTTGAGCAAACCAAGCTTTGGCTGTTGCGCGATAGCCCCGATGCGCCCAACGGCACGGGTTGTTTTGTATTTCGCGATGAGCCTGCACCGCCCGGAGCAATTTTGCTGCAAGCGCCACACGTCTACTTTGATAGAGGCACGGGCTACATTGCGGCTGCACTTTTTATGGCACCAGCATCGGCTAATCGAGTCCATGCGGTGATTGGCAATACCGCGCACCGATACGTGCAAGCCGATGGCAGCAAACAGCGGCTCGATCAAAACCTTGCCGATGCCGCGCACAACGCTGATCATCCGATGGCCCACGTCAGCGCTGCGCTGAGCGCTGCATTTCCGATGACGATTGTGCAACTACACGGCTTTGATGCCGACAATCATGACCTTGATCAAATCGATGCCGTGGTGAGTGCTGGCGTTTCGCCGACCAGCCGCGCGGTGAACACTGCGGCTGATGCACTGCGCGCCTTGGGCCTGCGCGTTGCGGTATTCCCCGACGACACGCAAGCTCTCGGCGCTACCACAAATGTTCAGGGCAGCAGCGCCCGGCTATTTCAACGCGGGTTTGTACACATCGAGTTGGCCACCGGTGTGCGCGATCGGCTGCGTAAAAATCGCGAACAAGCGCAAGCATTGGCCTCGATCGTGATGGCCTTGCCCATGGAGCTTGTCCCGTAATGTGGTGGTCGCGGCAACGCCGCAACAGC
>JAYWHS010000973.1:0-2357 GCA_043777635.1 Kofleriaceae bacterium
TATATGTTTGGGTTTGGACGTCAAGACCTGTTGATTGGGCATGCTGCGTTTGATGATCGCTTTATTGTAAAATGCAAAAGCGTTGCACTGGCACAGCTGTGGTTTACCGACGAAGTGTGTGAAGCATTAATCGGCACCTACGACCCAAACGAAGAGAATCCGCTAGGAGTCTTTTTTGATGAATCTGGAGTAACGGTGCGCAATCGTACCGCACCACAACACCTCATGCCGAGTCGGGCCCTGGGTGTTGCGGTAAAGGCCATGCTTACGCCCATGCCCAGCTTTGCGCAAAAGCCAGCAGCACATCGAAAGACCGACGCGGCGGTTCGAGCGTGTGCGGTGTTCATCAATAGGAGCAAGCAGTTGGCCTCGCAATGGCAAAAACATCTTGAGCCTGCAGGCAACGTGACTGCGCCCCTGAGCTTCTCGACCGATGAACGGGGTACCTTTGTAATTCAACGCGGCCACATGTTTGCGTATCTCGACTTCCCCCGGCGAGTAGCGGGCACCGAAGACGCCTTGCGATGTCGCGTACGCTTTCCGAAAAATTCAACCGTACTATCGCGTGATGGTGCAGCCCAGCGAACCAAGCAATCGCTTGACCCAAAACTAGCCAACATCTTTGCGGCCGCCAAATGCGACTGGTCCTTAGTGGATGACATTGCAATCGAAGTTGGCTGGCTCGGCATGCCCGATCCGCTGCAACTCCAAACCCTGCTCGTCGCAGTTTTCGATTGTGAGATGGTCGCGTTATCGCCGTTCCGTGATTGATGATGAGTCCGTATCTTGCGCAACTGCAGGTTAGCCGCGCGTAAATACCAAAAAATTCGACCTGCATAGTAAATATGGGCCGACGAAAATAGTCTGCCGCTGAACCGCTTGCGACCACCACGTCGACCAGGTCCTCGCGAGGACTCGAAGGCTGGTCGATCACGAGCTTGCCGCTACGCATCTTCCAGGTGAGCAAGATCCGCTCAATGCCGTCTGACTTGCGGACGCTCAAGATCAATTCGCCGTGCGGACTCGCGAAGTACGCGTGGTCACCATACTGCTGAAACGCGCGCTCACCTGGTCCCGCTATTCGCCACGCGCCATGCAACATCAGCGTTGGCCCCGCAGCGTCACAAGCGTAGGGAGGTGAGCAAACTTCGCGCGCCTCGAATGAAACTTCATACCCTGACCTTAGGCTGAAACGCACAAGGTTTACAAACGCCAGAATCAACCGTGGTGCAATCAGCGCGTGCGATGGGTTCAACCAATCCATTGCTGGGTCGGTACAAAGTCGATGCGCTCAATGCCAGCTTTCAGAACGGCACGCATCACCGATTCATGTACAACAATTCCGCTGACATTTTCAGCTAAGCGAAACATTAGCCGTCCGCTTGCTTGGTTTTCGTCAATCACCAACGAATCAAAATCAACGTCGAAAAGAGGCATCCCGTGCTTCGAGAAAATCGATTTTGTTAAATCAGCGGCAGCAAGTACACCAATGACATTGACGAGTTTGTAATTCGTATGGATGCGTTGGTTTACCTCATCGACGAGCACTGCGTCGAAAAGTTCGAGGTTGGATACTCCGGCGACCTGCAAAGCAGCGATGAGTTGCTCCGACATCATCAGCACACCTTTGTAATACATTGGCAGAAGCAACCCTGGTGCTTCGGGATCGAGGTAGATCCTAACCGGAGTTGGTACAGCGCCCTGAATTCGACCGCCCCTGTTCCACGAAACATTTTCGAACTGCGGTACGCGATGAATGGACGTACGCTCCTGATCCGGTGGGCCAAAGCAGTTGAGCATGTAGTACGTCATGGGGTTTCCATCAATATCGCAGTTAGCGCGAACTTAGTTTGAAGTTCGGCCGCATCATCTCTATTGACCTGTCCCACGTACAGAATCAATACGCGCGAGTGATTCGCGAATCAAACCAATATCGTCTTCAAAATGCGCAGCAAACTGCTTTTGAAGAACTTTAGAATCGACCGCAAGGATTCCGCTAACCGCGTCGTAGTCCGCGAGCCTGATACGAGCTTGGTCAATAGCTGCCATCAATTCCGCGCCCTCAAGCTCGTGGTCGGCCGCAGACTCAACGTTCTCGGCGATGCGCATGATGTTTTTCCCTATTCGTATTAAGTGCTGGGAATATTCAACAGTGTCCATCGGCGAACTATATCAGCAGGCGACAGCATGGAAGTATAAAAATGTTGGACACAACAAAACGCCTGTAGATTCTCGCGACGGTTCCTCCAGGATTGGCGGACTTGCGGACTTGCGGACTTGCGGACTGGCGGACTGGCGGACTGGCGGACTGGCGGACTGGCGGACTGGCGGACTGGCGGACTGGCGGACTGGCGGAC